>CALEOQ010000001.1 GCA_937910255.1 uncultured Caulobacteraceae bacterium
GTACTGGGAGGGCTAGAGCGGTGTGGTGGGAGAGTTGAGTGAGATGCTTGTTTTTGTAATGGTGCGGCGACCACCGAGATCTACACTCTTTCCCTACACGACGCGCTTCCGATCTGACCTGGCGTTCGGCCACGTGGTGCCCCGGTCGCGGGGCGGCCGCACCAGCTGGGAGAACATCGTCACCGCCTGCGCCCCCTGCAATCTGGCCAAGGGCGGACGCACGCCGCAAGAAGCCGGCATGCGCCCGCTGATGACCGCCCGCCGGCCCCAGGCCTACGAGCTTCAGGAGCGCGGCCGCCGCTTCCCCCCCAACTTCCTGCACCAGAGCTGGCTCGACTACCTCTACTGGGACATCGAGCTGGAGGCCTGAAGAGGCTGCAGGCCGGAGCCGTGTGAACGTCATGGCGTCCCGGGCGTTCGCTATGGCGACGCTTTCCGACCAGCTGGGAGACGGGACCATTCTACGCACCCAAATGAATCCGCGCGTCTTCTGGGGCGCCAGCCTGATCATCGGGGCGCTGCTGACGGTGGCCGTGGCTGCGCCGGACCAGTCCGGCCGCTTCTTCCAGTCGTCCCAGGCCTGGGTCATCGACACCTTCGGCTGGTTCTATGTCGCCGCCGTCGCGGGGTTTCTGGGCCTGGCCCTGTTCCTGGCGTTGGGGCCGACCGGCAGCCTGAAGCTCGGCCCCGACGACTGCGAGCCGGATTTTCCCTACGCCTCATGGCTGGCCATGCTGTTCGCCGCCGGCATGGGCATTGGCCTGATGTATTTCGGCGTCGCCGAGCCGATCCAGCACTATGTCAGTCCGCCCGAGGCCGAGCCGGGCACCTACGCCGCCGCCCGCGAGGCGATGGTGATCACCTTCACCCACTATGGCGTGCACGCCTGGGCCATTTATGCGCTGGTGGGCCTGAGCCTGGGCTTCTTCGCCCATCGCAAGGGGCTGCCGCTGACCCTGCGCTCAGGCCTGTCGCCCCTGCTGGGCAAGCGCACCAATGGCCCGATCGGCGATGCGGTGGACATCTTCGCCGTCTGCGGGACGGTGTTCGGCATTGCGACCTCCCTGGGGTTCGGCGTGTCGCAGATCAACAGCGGCCTCAACTATCTGATCGGCCTGCCCAATACGGCCCTGATGCAGTGCGCCCTGATCGCCCTGGTGATGGCGGCGGCGACCGTCTCGGTGCTGACGGGGCTCGACAAGGGGGTGCGGCGCCTGTCGGAGCTGAACCTGATTTTGGCCGTGCTGCTGATGCTGTTCGTGCTGGTGGTGGGGCCGACGGGGTTCCTGCTGAAGGCCCTGGTGCAGAATTTCGGCCTCTATCTCGACCACTTCTTCATCCGCACCTTCACCCTCTACGCCTATGAGCCACGGGGCTGGATGGCCGACTGGACCCTGTTCTACTGGGCCTGGTGGATCGCCTGGTCGCCGTTCGTGGGGATGTTCATCGCGCGGATCTCCCGCGGGCGCACGGTGCGCCAGTTCATCCTCAACGTGCTGCTGGTGCCGGCCGGTTTCACCTTCCTGTGGATGACCATCTTCGGCAACACCGCCATCAGCCTGGACATGGGGACGGCGGCCGGGGCGATTTCGGCGGCGGTGACCGAGGACCTGTCGACGGCCCTGTTCCGCTTCTTCGCCGAACTGCCGGGGGCGGCCGTCACCTCGACGATCGCCGTGGTGCTGGTTGCGGTGTTCTTCATCACCTCGGCGGACTCAGGCTCCCTGGTGATCGACACCCTGGCCTCGGGCGGGGCCGACGACACGCCGCGCTGGCAGCGGGTCTACTGGTGCCTGTTGCTGGGCCTGGTCGCGGCCCTGCTGCTGCTGGCCGGCGGCCTGGGCGCCCTGCAGGCTGCCACCCTGGTGGCGGCGCTGCCCTTCACGGTGATCATGATCCTGCTGTCGGTCGGCCTCACGCGGCAGATGAACGCCGATGTCGCGGGTCGCGACGTCGAGACCGAAGGACCGCCCCTGGCCGAGCAGTTGAAGCGGCTGCTGGCGCCGGCCAGCCGGCGGGATATTCAGCGCCAGATCGACCGTGTCGCTGTCCCCGCCCTGGACAGCGTCAGCGAGGGCCTGACGGCCGAGGGGCTGGTCACGGAGGTGCGACGCGACGAGGGCGCCATCACCCTGACGGCGCAAGGCTCCGGCAGGCCGTTTCATTATCGGCTGGCGGCGCATGACCGTCCTCGTCCGGCCATGACGGCGCTGGACGCGCCGGAGCGGCGCCGGGCGATGGAATGGCGTCTCGTGGCGCGGTCCGACGATGTGACCCGCGCGCGGGACGTGACGGGCTTCACCCGCGAGCAGCTGGTCGCCGATGTTCTTGAGCATCTGCGCCGCTGGCGGATGGCCTAGCTTGGGGGCAGAACCCCCCGAACCACGGCGAGCAGGGTGGGACGATCGAAGGGCTTGCTCAGGGCCGCCTGGGCGCCCAGGGCCTGGGCCGTTTCCAGGATGGTCTCGGGGCTGATGGTGCGCCAGCCGCCCGACATGGCGATGATCGGCAGGTCTGGCCAAAGGCTGCGGATCTGGCCAATGGTCTCCATCCCGTCCTGATCCGGCATGAAAATATCGACGATCACCGCTGCTACGGGAAGATGCTGGAGGAACTCGATCGCGCGGGCGGCCGTGTCCGATAGAATAGTGTCGAAGCCCTCGACCTCCAGTATTGAGGAAGTGACTCGTAACAATGTTACGTCATCGTCGACCAAAAGTAACAGCGGTCGATCAGTCATAAAATCGGCTCCAGAGAATTGAGCCGTATCTAGGGGGTTTCGCTCCCGGCCGCACACCTTTCTCGCCCCTGAAGCGAGCGCTGCGCGCTATGCGACCTTACGTCACGTCGCGGCCTCAGCCGGCGGCGGGCGCGCCGGCTCTGTGGGTCAGGCGCCAGAAAATCACAGCGGCCAACGCCACCGCGCCGCCGGCGAAGGTGACGGAAAGCGCGCCGCCCTGAACCAGCAATGTCCCACCGAGCGCCGCGCCAAAGGCCTGGCCCAGGGAGGCTGAGGACGCATTGAAGGCGAGGGCGAGCGGGGCGGAGGCCGGGGCCCGCTGGATCAGCCGGGTCTGGATGACCGGCAGGATGGAGAACAGGGCCGTGGAGCCGGTCAGCACCGCCAGTCCGACAATGGCGTAGGCGCTGGGACCCGGAGCGCCGGCGCGGGCCAGTTCCAGGCTGTGCAGCGCCGCAGCGGCCGCCAGGCCCAGAAAGCCCAGGGTGACGCTCATCCCGCCGGCGCCCCGGTCGGCGGCGCGACCGCCGAGGGTGAGGCCGAGGAAGCTGCCCACCCCGACCAGCATCTGGAAGGCGGCCACGCCCGCGCCCGTCACCTCGATCTGCAGCCGCAGGATCGGGGCGATGTAGGTGGTGATGGTCATGTTGGCCCCGAAGGCCAGGAAGGTGGAGATGAACAGGGGCAGGACGCCAGCTCCCCGCAGGCCCTGGCCGACACCGGGTCCGGGGGGCGTCACCTTGGGCACGAACAGGGCGATCGCCGCCAGGGCCAGGGCGCTGAGGCCGGCCGACAGCAGGAAGGTGGACCGCCAGCCGAAGGCCGAGCCCACGATGCTGCCCAGGGGAATGCCCATCAGGAAGGCCACCGTCATGCCGCCCATGACAATGGCCAGGGCCGAGCCCCGGCGCTCCGGCGGGACCAGGGCGCTGGCGGCGGCCGAGGCCGCAGGGCCGGCCATGGCGCCGACCGCCCCCAGGATGGCGCGGAGCACCAGCAGGGCGCCGAACTCAGCCGTCAGCAGACAGGCCAGGTTGAGCAGGACCGCCGCCGACAGCGCCAGAAGCAGCACCCGCTTGCGCTCGAACCGGCCGACCAGGAAGGCCAGCGGCGGCCCGGCCAGGGCCGAGGTCAGCACATAGACGGTCTGAAGCTGCCCCACTGCGCCCACCGAGACGCCGAGGTCGGCGGCCATGGGCTCCAGCAGGCCGGCGAAGATGAAGGCGCCCGACCCGAAGGCGAAGGTCGACAGGGCCAGGACAAAGACGCGGAGATTCAAGGGCGCCGATCCAGCGGGCCGGCGCCTTTGGCGCGGCGGCGAAGGGGGCTGGACCGCATGGCTTATCCTCTCCTGCAGCGGTCTGGCGCCGCTTGTCCTCCGATCAGTAGCCTTGAGCCCCGGGCGGTCAATCTCAGGATTTCTGAAGGCGGCGCCAGAAGCCGGGCGAGCCGACCTATTCGACGGTTACCGACTTGGCCAGGTTGCGCGGCTGATCCACGTCGGCGCCCTTCTGCACGGCCACATGATAGGCCAGAAGCTGGATGGGGGCCGACATCACCAGGGGGGCGATCAGCGGATCGCAGGCCGGGGCGATGATCACCCGGGCGCCGGCCGGGGCGTGGGCGGCGCCCTTTTCGTCGGTGATCAGCACGATCGGGCCGCCGCGGGCGGCGACCTCGCTCATATTGGACATGGTCTTTTCGAACAGCTCGTCGCTGGGGGCGATCACGATCACCGGCGTCGCCTCGTCGATCAGCGCGATCGGGCCGTGCTTCAGCTCGCCGGCGGCATAGCCCTCGGCGTGGATATAGCTGATCTCCTTGAGCTTCAGCGCCCCTTCCAGGGCCAGCGGGAACATGGCGCCGCGGCCGAAATAGAGGACGTCCCGGGCCTTTGCCAGTTCGGGCGCCAGGGCGCGGATCGCCTCTTCCACGCCGATCGATTCGGCGATCAGGCGCGGCGCCTCCAGCAGGTGCTTGGACAGCCGGGCCTCTTCGGCGGCGTCGATCTGGCCGCGGGCGGCGGCGGCGGCGATGGCCAGCGCCGTCAGGGCCGCCACCTGGCTGGTGAAGGCCTTGGTGGAGGCCACCCCGATTTCAGGCCCGGCATGGGTGGGCCACAGCAGGTCGGCCTCCCGCGCCATGCTGGACTCCGGCACATTGACCATGGCTGCGGTGGAAAGGCCCTGGCCCTTGCACCAGCGCATGGCCGCCAGGGTGTCGGCGGTCTCGCCGGACTGGGAGACCCCCAGCGCCAGGGTCCGGGCGCCCAGCGGCGGCTCGCGATAACGGAACTCCGAGGCGACCTCGACATCGGTGGGCAGGCGCGCCAGGCGCTCGAAGGCGTAGCGGGCGATCTGGCCGGCATAGTTGGAGGTGCCGCAGGCGATGATCTGTAGGCGCTCAGCGGTCTTGAAGTCGAACCCCCCCGGCGCGGTCGCCCGTCCCGTCACCGGATCGATATAGGCCGACAGGGTGTGCTGGGTGGCGTCGGGCTGGTCATGGATCTCCTTTTCCATGAAGTGCCGATAGTTGCCGCGCTCCACCAGGGCCGCGGCCTGGGCCACCTGCTTGATGGTCCGCAGAACCGGCTGGCCGGCGGCGTCGAAGATCTGGGCCTGGGCGTGGTCGATCCGCACATAGTCGCCCTCTTCCAGATAGGCGATGCGGTTGGTGAAGGGGCCGACCGCCAGGGCGTCGGAGCCCAGATACATCTCGCCGTCCCCATAGCCGACCACCAGCGGGCTGCCGCGGCGCGCCCCCAGGATCATGCCGTCTTCGCCGGCGATCAGCACGGCCAGGGCGAAGGCGCCGCTCAGCCGGTCCAGGGTCGCTTTGAGCGCCTCCAGGGGCGCCAGACCCGACTGCAGCTGGGCGTCCAGCAGGTGGGCGATGGTTTCGGTGTCGGTCTCGCTCTCGAAGGTGCGGCCCTGGGCCTCGAGTTCGCGGCGAAGCTCGGCGAAGTTCTCGATGATGCCGTTGTGGACCAGGGTCACGCGGCCGGCCGTGTGGGGGTGGGCGTTGTGCTCGGCCGGCGCGCCGTGGGTGGCCCAGCGGGTGTGGCCGATGCCGACCTGCGCCTTCAGGGCGTCGTCCATCAGCACGTCCTGCAGGGCGCGGATCTTGCCCTTGGCCCGTCGGCGCTCGACGACCCCAGGCGCTGTCACCCCGGCCACCCCGGCCGAATCATAGCCCCGGTACTCCAGGCGAAGCAGGCTCTCGACCAGGCGGTCCTGGACGGGGGTCTTGCCGACGATGCCAATGATGCCGCACATGGCCTTAACCTCACTTTTTGTCGGACGCCGCCGACGCGACTAATGTCTGGCCCCGCGCCGCCTTTAGCATTCGCAAACGCGACGTCGACTAAATCTGGGTTTCCGATCGTTTCGTGAGTCCGACCATGACCAAGCGCGCCTATTTTGGAACCGACGGCATCCGGGGGGAGGCCAACCGCCATCCCATGACCGCCGAGGTCGCCCTGCGCGTCGGCATGGCCGCCGGCAAAGTCTTCATGTCGCAGGACGAGCGACGCCACCTGGTGGTGATCGGCAAGGACACCCGGCTGTCAGGCTACATGATCGAGCCGGCCCTGGTGGCGGGCTTCGCCAGTGTCGGCATGGACGTCCGCCTGCTGGGTCCGATCCCGACCCCGGGGGTGGCGATGATGACGCGCTCCATGCGCGCCGATCTGGGCGTGATGATCAGCGCCTCGCACAACACCTATTCCGACAACGGCATCAAGCTGTTCGGCCCGGACGGCTTCAAGCTCTCCGACGCCCGCGAACTGGAGATCGAGGCCCTGATGGACGAGGGCCTGCAGGAACGGCTGGCGGCGCCCGACGCCCTGGGCCGCGTTGCCCGGGTGGACGACGCCCAGGCGCGCTATGTGGAGATCGCCAAGGCGACCTTCCCCCGCCGTCTGAGCCTGAGCGGTCTTAGGATCGTCATCGATTGCGCCAATGGGGCGGCCTACAAGGTGGCGCCCACGGCGCTCTACGAACTGGGCGCCGAGGTCATGCGCCTGGGCGTGGAGCCCAATGGCTTCAACATCAACAGCGAGTGCGGTTCGACCCATCCCGAGGCCATGGCCAAGATGGTCAAGGAGTACCGGGCCGACATCGGCATCGCGCTGGACGGCGACGCCGACCGCCTGGTGATCTGCGATGAAAACGGCCGGGTGGTGGATGGGGACCAGATCATGGCCCTGATCGCCGCCCACTGGGCCCAGCGCGACCGGCTGACCGGCGGCGGCGTGGTCGCCACCGTCATGTCCAATCTCGGCCTGGAGCGGTTCCTGGGCGGGAAGGGGCTGAAGCTCGAACGCACCGCCGTGGGCGACCGGGCGGTGATGATGCGGATGCGCGAAGGGGGCTTCAACCTCGGCGGCGAGCAGTCGGGCCACGTGATCCTGTCGGACTTCTCCACCACCGGTGATGGCCTGCTGGCGGCGTTGCAGGTGCTGGCGGTGCTGAAGGAGGCCGACAAGCCGATGAGCGCGCTGGCCCGTCAGTTCGAGCCGGTGCCGCAGCTCCTGGAGAATGTGCGCTTCGGCGGCGGCAAACCCCTGGAGAGCGAGAACGTCAAGGGCGCCATCGCCCTGGCCGAGCAGCGCCTGAACGGGTCGGGCCGACTGCTGGTGCGCGCCTCGGGCACCGAACCCCTGATCCGAATCATGGCCGAGGGGGACGACGAAAAGCTGATCTTCGAGATCGTCCACGAGCTGGCCGGGGTCGTGCGTCAGGCCGCCGCCTGAGGCGGTGTCCAGCAAGGCCTCAGAAACCCTATCCAAGACCCGCGCATTATGTCAGTTTCGTAATGTCCATGCCGCTCGACCGGCTTGGAGACAAAGATACGACTGGGAGAAATGCATGTCTCGGAACCCCGCGCTCGCGGGCCGCAGGCAAGGGCACGCAGGCCGAGGCGCTCCGGCGTCCATCGCCTGCATGGCTTTTGTCGCCGCCATTTCCATCGCCTTCTGGATCGGCGCTGTCTGGATCGTTCAGCAGCTCATGGCCCTGATGGTTGGGGCCGGCTGAGGGGCGAGCCGCCCTATAGCCGACCGACGCTGGTATACTCAAACCCCTGGCGACGCACGTCGTCGGGGCGGTAGATGTTGCGCAGATCCACCAGGACGGGGCTCTTCATGTCGGCCTTGAGCCGGTCGAGGTCGAGCGCCCGGAACTGATCCCATTCGGTGATGATCACCACCGCGTCGGCGCCCTGGGCCACCGCATAGGGCTCGGCGACGAAGTCCACGTCCTTAAGCAGGTGTCGCGCCTCGCGCTCCCCCTCGGGGTCGAAGGCGGTGATGGTCGCGCCGGCCGCCTGCAGGGCCGGGATGATGTCCAGGCTCGGCGCATCGCGCATGTCATCGGTGTTGGGTTTGAAGGTCAGGCCCAGGACGCCGATCCTCTTGCCCTTCACATCGCCGCCCATGGCCGCGATCACCTTGTCGGCCATGGCCTTCTTGCGCTGGTCGTTGACCTGCACCGTGGTCTCGATCAGCCGCACCGGCGCGCCGAAGTCGGTGGCGGTGCGCACCAGGGCCAGGGTGTCCTTCGGAAAGCAGGAGCCCCCATAGCCCGGTCCGGCGTTCAGGAACTTCGATCCGATCCGCCCATCCAACCCGATGCCCTTGGCCACCTGCTGCACGTCGGCGCCGACGGCTTCGCACAGATCGGCCATCTCGTTGATGTAGGTGATCTTCATGGCCAGGAAGGCGTTGGCCGCATACTTGATCAGCTCGCTGGTCCGCCGGCCGGTGAAGACGATGGGCGTCTCGTTGAGGAACAGCGGCCGGTAGAGCTCGCTCATCACCGGCCGGGCCCGCTCGTCCTCCAGACCCACCACCACCCGGTCAGGCCGCTTGAAGTCCTCGATGGCCGCCCCTTCGCGCAGGAATTCCGGGTTCGAGACCACGGCGAACTGCGCATCGGGCCGCCTGGCGCGGATGATCTTCTCGATCTCATCGCCGGTGCCCACCGGCACGGTGGACTTGGTCACCACCACGGTGAAGCCGTCCATGAGGCCGGCGATCTCCTCGGCCGCAGCATAGACGTAAGATAAGTCCGCATGGCCGTCGCCCCGCCGCGACGGCGTGCCCACGGCGATGAACACCGCATCGGCCTTGGCCACAGCCTCGGCGGCCTCGGTCTCGAAGAACAGCCGGCCGGCCGCCACATTGCGCGCCACCAGCCCCTCAAGCCCCGGCTCGAAGATCGGAATGCCGCCGGTCCGCAGGCGCTCGATCTTGCCGGCATCCTTGTCGATGCAGGTCACCACATGCCCGAAGTCGGCGAAGCACGCCCCGCTCACCAGGCCCACATAGCCCGTCCCGATCATCGCCACTTGCATGGGTTGGTCCTTAAGTCCGGAATCGCGCAGGCCGCCGCTGGGCGGCTCGCTGATGCGGTGATCTAGCCGAAAGCACGCGGGCCCTGCCAGACCCGCCTGTCGCCGCTAGACTTCCTGGTTGTAGCCGCCCACCTGCGGGTGCTTGCCGAGCCGGGGCTTCACCTCCTGGCGGAACAGGGCGCGCATGTCGTCGGCCGAGCTGGTGCTTTCCACGACCACGACGATCTCCGGCTTGTTGGACGAGGCCCGCACCAGCACCCAGGAGCCGTCCTCCAAAGCCACCCGAACGCCGTTGACGGTGATCAGGTCGGCGATCTTACGGCCCAGGATCGTACCGCCGGAGGCCTGCAGGGCCTGGTACTCAGCGACGATCTTGTCGACCACGCCGTACTTTTCCTCGTCCGGGCAGTGGGGGGACATGGTCAGGGAGGTGTAGGCGACCGGCAGGGCCTTCTTCAGGTCCGACAGCTTCTTGTCCGGATTGCGGTCCAGCATCGCCAGGATGGCGGCGGCGGCCACCAGGCCATCGTCATAGCCACGGCCGATGGGGTCGTTGAAGAAGAAGTGGCCGCTCTTCTCGAACCCGGCCAGGGCCTTCAGCTCGGCGGTCTTGCGCTTGATATAGGAGTGGCCGGTCTTCCAGTAGACGGTCTTGGCGCCGTTGGCGGCCAGAACCTCGTCGGTGGCGTAGAGGCCCGTGGACTTCACATCGACCACGAAGGTCGCGTCCTTGTGCAGTTCCGACAGGTCCCGGGCCAGCATCAGGCCGATCTTGTCGGCGAAGATCTCCTCACCCTCGTCGTCCACCACGCCGCAGCGGTCGCCGTCGCCGTCGAAGCCGAGCGCGCAATCGGCCCCGTACTGGCGCACGGCCTTGGCCATCTCGTGCAGCATTTCCTGGTCTTCGGGATTGGGATTGTACTTGGGGAAGGTCCAGTCCAGCTCGCAGTCCATCTCATAGACCACAGCCACGCCCATCCTGCGAAGGGCTTCGGCGGCGAAGGCGCCGGCCGTGCCGTTGCCGCAGGCGCAGACCACCTTGAGCGGCCGCTTCAGGCTGACCCCGGCCACCACGTCGTCCACATAGCGTTCGGCCACGCCGGTGACGTGGGTCAGGCTGCCGCCGGGCCGCAGTTCCCACCCGCCGCCCAGGACGATCTCCTTCAGCCGGCCCATCTCCTCGGGTCCGAAGGTGAGCGGCCGCTGGGCGCCCATCTTGACCCCGGTCCAGCCGTTTTCGTTATGGCTGGCGGTGACCATGGCCACGCAGGGCGCGTCCAGGTCGAACTGGGCGAAGTAGGCGATGGGCGACAGGGCAAGGCCGATGTCCAGCACCTCGCAGCCGGCCTGGATCAGGCCAAGGGTCAGGGCCTGCTTGATTGACAGGGAGTAGGCGCGGAAGTCGTGGCCGACCACGATCTTCGTCTGGCCCATCTGCTGGATCAGCGTGCCCAGCCCCATGCCGAGCGCCTCGACGCCCAGCAGGTTGATGTCCGGCCCAAACAGCCACCGCGCATCGTATTCCCGGAAGCCCGTGGCCTTCACCAGGGGCTGGTTTTCATAGGCGAGCGTATTGGGAACAAGATCGGCGCTGGGGGCGAGAAGCATCTGGACTCCGCAGGTGGGTGGTCGACAGCTCGGGAAAGGGTTGGCCCGAAGGCCTAGGCGAAGCCCGTAAGGCCGGTTCGCGACGTTTGCTACATCACGCCTGCCCGAAGCAGGTCGTGCACGTGCAATATGCCTACGGGAAGATCGGAAGAGCACACGTCTGAACTCCAGTCACGTCGTAATCTCGTATGCCGTCTTCTGCTTGAAAAAAAAAAAAATAAACTACACACCACCCGCCCACCACCCCCACCCGAGCCTCGCCTCACGTCCCCCC
>CALEOQ010000002.1 GCA_937910255.1 uncultured Caulobacteraceae bacterium
TGACCTGACCCCCTGAAACTCTGCCAAAAATAGCTAGAGTCCGCCCCATGGAAGGACGGACGAATGAAGCGATCAAGGTTCACGGAAGAGCAGATCATTGGGATCCTGCGTGAGCAGGAGGCGGGCGTGCCGGTGGCGGACCTTTGCCGCAAGCACGGGCTGAGCTCCCCGACGTTTTACAAGTGGAAGGCCAAGTACGGCGGCCTGGATGTGTCGGAGGCCCGGCGGCTGAAGGCGCTTGAGGACGAGAACGCCAAGCTGAAGCGGATGCTGGCCGACACGATGCTGGACAACGTCGCGCTGAAAGACCTGCTGGGAAAAAAGTGGTGACGCCCGCCGCCAGGCGAGAGGCCGTGGCGCATCTGCGCCAGACCTACGAGATGAGCGAGCGGCGGGCGTGCCGAGTAGTTGGGACGGATCGGAGCAGCGTGCGCTATGCGGCGACGCGGCCGGACGACGGACACCTTCGCGAGCGGCTGAAAGCTTTGGCCCATGAGCGGCGGCGCTTCGGCTATCGCCGGCTGCATGTCCTGCTGCGGCGCGAGGGCCATCTGGTGAACCGCAAGCGCGTGCAGCGCCTGTATCGAGAGGAAAAGCTCACAGTGCGCCGGCGCGGCGGTCGCAAGCGGGCCTTAGGCGAGCGGCGGCCCATCGAGCCGGCCCTGGTCGCCAATCAGCGGTGGAGCCTGGACTTCGTCGCCGACCAGATGACGGACGGCCGGCGGTTCCGGATCCTGGAAGTCTTCGACGACTGCACTCGGGAGTGCCTCGCCCTGGTGGCGGACACCTCGATCTCGGGGCGCCGCGTAGCCCGTGAGCTCGACGCCATCATCGCCTGGCGCGGTAGGCCCGGGACCATCGTCAGCGACAACGGCACAGAGCTGACCTCCAACGCCATCCTGGAATGGGCGGACGACCGCCAGGTGGGCTGGCACTACATCGCCCCTGGAAAGCCGCAGCAGAACGGCTTCAGCGAGAGCTTCAATGGCCGCCTCAGAGACGAATTTCTGAACGAGACCCTGTTCCGGTCACTGCCGGATGCCCGGGCCAAGCTGCAAGCCTGGCGACAGGACTACAATGAGGTGAGGCCTCACTCGAGCCTCGGCTATCTCACGCCCCAGGAGTACGCCAGCGCCCTCTCCGGAGAGTCCGGCCGGCGCGCTGCGAACCCTGACCACTCCGCGCGCCGGCCTCTTGCCAGCCAACTCAACCCAGGACCAAATCACCACGAGACTCTCGTTATGGCTGGATGAGGAACGGGGGTCAGGTCAACTGCGGCATGGCATGTGCGACCTGGGAGGGTCAGAGTTGATCCATTAGGCCACGAAAGGTACGATATCAGCATGAAAATGGATAACTACGCGCAGGCAAGTTAGTCACCGTTGACTAGCCGCTCCATGGCACGTCGATACGCGATGAGCCGCTTATTTACCGCAAGCAAATCTCGGGTCATTTCGTCGAACGCTGGAAACGCCTGCTGGACGATCTGTGGCGGATCGTCAGCCACCTTGTCATTCGTCATCTGACGATCAAACCAATGCCTAAATCGGGCCTGCCAGATCGTCAGATGCGGCCTCAAACCTTCATTCAAAATGCTGATCGAAAGCGCGACGATCTTTCGGGTGCTCGGATCACTAACGCGTTGGACGGGGACGGTCTTTAGAAGATCTCGAGTGACACTGAAGAACTGGTACCAGGAGTCGTAAATCTCGCTTACGACGTCGTCCTTTAAATCGATCTCCAAGCCAATTTTTCGCGTACTTAGTTCTACCCAGATAGCGTAAGCGACTTGTCGGTCGGTCAAGTTCGGCTTGAGCTTAATCTTTCCGCTGCCGACCCCTATCTCAGCCTCGTCCATTTCGAACTGCTTGGCGAAGCCAAACCAAGATCGCCGGACGAACCAGCCGAGCAGTATGAGTAAGATGGCCAGCACGGCCACCACGACTGCGTTTGTGGAAAGGCCGAGTTCCCAGGTCGCAGGATCAAAGTGAAGGGTCACCAAGCTGATTGGTTCAGCAAGCGGAGGCCCAGGGGCTGCGACGGGTTCAACCATGCGACGGCCCCGTCAGTCCCTGCCGGTCAGTGCCACGCATTGGCTTTGCTACCCGTAAGCCGCTTTGACGTGCTAGGCACGGCTGAGCGACCAGTTCCGAGGAAGAGATCGAACTGATCTGAAGCGCTCTCGACGATCCGCCCCGGCACGACGGTCGATGTAGGTGAGAGCCCCCATTTCGGCGGAAAGAAAAGCGGGAGCGGTTCGGGAGAAGCGCTGAACCGGGCCTTGATCCGAGATCGGTTGCTAACCAGCGCCGGCCTCGCCTCGCGGCAATATTTGTCCAACTCGCAGAACAGCCCTTGGCAATCGATCCCGGCGAGGGGCCGACCGAACAGTCCATTGAACGGGAGCTCAAGGCGCTTGAACTCCTCCTCCTGCCGCTCCGCCATCCACAGGATCGTGTCCGCCGGTGAATAGTCGCCGAGATCGACAAACGCCTTCTTCAAGCCGCGCAGCGCACCGGGCCCTGCCTGGGTATAGTCGTTCTCTGAGAAGTCGATCAGATCGGAGTAGTTAAGGTCAATCGCGGTCTGATAGGCCATAAAAGGGCCCATCAGCGGGAAGGCTTGTAGCGCCTGGACGACCTGCTCCAGCGAGTTCGCGCCCGCGATCTGCAGATCCAGCCGTTTCTCTAGGAACATGTGCTTGAACAGGCCAACGTGGTTCTGGTGCTTAGCATCGAAGCCGTATGCCTTCGTAGCACACAGGATGAATGCGCCGGTGTACAAGCCTCCCTCGCGGGCCTTTACGGTCTCCAAGGCACGTTCGAATGCTCCAGATCTTAGATCATCAAGTCGTGGCGCTCGCCCAAGGACGGCCGTCACCCCTTCCCAGGTTTCAATCTTGCTGAAGGTGCGGAACGCCACAATCTGGAACATCCTGTCAGCGCCTGTCCCAGCGTTTGGTCCGTACGCGATGTCGCGGATCATGTACTGCGATACGCGATCCGCGGCGCGAAACACGTTGCAGAACTTGTACGTCTGAAGGATTGGATCATCGGTCCAAGGCCAAGACGCACCAGCCAGGCGCCGCTCAAACGCGGCTTGCCGGCGCGACGCGAACAGCCAGTAGAGCTCATAGACCCCTTCTCGCGGGGTTGGCGGGGTGAGCTTGGAGAAGATGGCAGGACCGCGAGGCATGGAAGTTATCTCACCCGAAGGAAAACGCCGGTGTCGTGAAGGTTGAAGTAGCGCGAGTCGCTCAAAAGGCGCTTCCCCGCTATTCGCTCACCCAGGGTATAGAGGAAGCGATTTCGGCCGGTGAAATGATCGAATACGATCGCACCGTTGGGCACGATCCGATCAGCGATCGCATCGACGATCGCGGCTGCCGACGTGTAGTTGTCGGTATCGACGAAGGCCAAGACTATTTCTTCAGTGGACAGTCGCTGAGCGGTCTCAACGACATCGCCGGGTACCACCTCCACATTTCGACCCTGGAAGTAGCGCTGGACTGTTTCTAGATCCATATAGACGCAGTCTGGATGCGCATACATGTCGAGCGGACTACGCGGCGGCGGAAAGCCGTCGAACGTGTCGAAGCCATAGACCTTCCAGTCCTTGCCGAGCGCTTCGATGAAGCGCGAGATGAGCATCGTTGTCCCGCCTTTGAACATGCCGAACTCGGCCACAACGCCGGTGAGGTCGAGGCGCGCGGCATTCTGTAGGCACTGGAAGATGTGAATGAGGGTGTTGGGGTAACCGTTTGCAAACGAGGGCGCGAAGGCGTTCGTCGTCTCGCGAGCGAACAGCGGGTCGCGGTACTCGAAATGGCGAAAACCGCCGATCAAAAGCCTGGTCTGCGGCGTGAGGTGCGGGATCGCGGCCGCAATCAGTTCTTCCTTCTGTGTATCCGACGCGATCAGCACGAAGTCAGGCGCTTTTGCGCTCAGAAGCTCAATCGGACGAGGGTCACACACGGGGGCGTCGGCAGATGCCGTGCCGCCGACGGCGTAAATTCCGAGCAGCTTTGACCCGAGCTGCAATGCGGTGAGCTGTTGAACAAGGTCGAGTGCCGCAGGCGTCTTACCGACAATCGCGATCTTCGCATCGTCAGAGCGAAGCGCGAGCTCGTCCTTCAGCTTGTCGACGACCTGGCCAATTGCAGATGCGTCCATGGCTACATCCTACACTGTTTTCAGCTCATGATTGATGAAGTCAGCCACCGCTCTTGGATCATCAGCAGCGACGAGCGCTACGAGGATGGCAGACTCGTATGCCAAGTCCCGAGCCATGCGCTGGCGATCATGCAGCGAGGCACCGGCTTCGACAGAGCTCCACAACGTTTCGAAGCGCTGAAGAAGCAGGGCGATCTGATCGGACGTTGTCGCCCCCTCAGGCGCTAGGATTTCTGCTTCATCGACCAAGTAGTCAAAGTTGGCATCGTGATCACTGAACGGCGAGGAAGCACCCGCGGCAACGTCGCCTTCGAGGGCATCAGGATCTTCCGCGAGAAGGAGGCGATACTTCTCAGCGTACACGAAGAGGTCGATCGCAGTATCGAGGACCGTCTCCCCCTCAAGCTTGCTGTCCGTCTGAGCGAACGCTTCCAATCGATCGACCTTGCGGGCGATATTGGGAAGAACGCTCACGCGCTCGCCGCGCCGCTTCCACGACCCGGCGTAGGAAACGTTCTTCCGCGCGTGCAGAGCTTTTAGCGCGATCTTGAGCCGGCTTCCGTCCGAGCTGCTGGCGGTCCGACACGCTGCGTTGAAAGCGTGTATGCCAGACTGCGAGACGTCATCCAGGAGATCGCCGCGGGTACGGCCAAGTTGCTCGTAGGCGGCGGCCGCGAAGTCGTCCTCGGGAAGAGATCGCAGCTCTTCCCGCAACTGGCCTGCACACCAGACGCCGGCCCCCCATTTCAGCCTGAGCAGTCTTAGGGCGCTGTGAAGAAATGGGTCGGCGAGGGCAGGCCCCGGAAGCAGCGGCGCGTCCGGATCGCGCCTAAGCTCCTCCTCTGCGGCGAACCAGTGATCAAGGGCTGCTGGAAAGGCACCCCAGGCCGTTGTGAAGGGAGACGGCGAGACGCCGAAATCATATGGCGAAATGCCGAAGAACCGATCCACAACGGTCTGCGCTCGTTCGTAGTGCCGATCGTAGAGGTGGTAGGAGGTCGCGAAGAAGCTCGCCTCCCCCACCTCGGCCCCTACCCAAACCGCCATCATCTCCTGCAGCACGGTCCACTCGAACGCGTTGACGCCCGAGAAGCCCCACATCGCGTCGTTGCTGCGGATGGCGACATTCATATGGAGCTTGTCGTCGCGTATGAGCCAACTGATCCAGTTGTTACAGGGAATGTCGCGGCTCTCGACGAAGTCTCGCGAAGGATCGAAAATGACCCCTACCGCTCGGCGAGTCTGCCGGTCAGCGAGCAAGAGGCGTCGCCACTCCGCAAGCTGGTCGACACCGCCGGCCCAGGCTCTAAGCCTGGGACCGTATGCACCTCGCCACGTGGCACCGCCGTCATCTGAAAAGTCAGGAGCCTTTTCCAAGTAGCGGGCTAGCCAAGGGACATCATCCCTCCCGCCGATCACCCACATGGTCTCGGCAACCTGGGCAAAGACGCTATTCTTGCGTCCTGGCAAGAAGAGGCAGCGCTCTCGTGGCACCCGTAAGGTTGTCACGCGGTTTCGTAGTTCACGGGTCTCATGATCCCGAACGGTGACTGCCTTCCCTTCCTGGAGAACGGTGCGAAAGCTCTCGGCAGTTGCGAAGCTGATGTTTCGGAATACACCCACGGATGATGCGCCTCCCCAGACGGCACAATCAAAGCGAGCTTCGAAAGAATATGCAACCTCAAACGCAGATAGCCGGTCGGCCGCCCGCTGAGGGAACAAATATGGTACATGGGATTGAAAGCAGCCTAGGATGTCTCTAACTTCCTTAAGGATGACCCTAAGGGGAGGCGTAAATGGCCCGGCGCCATGTATTTATCAGCCACCACCACGCGGACGACGCACTCGTTGACCGGCTAACGGCGTTGTTGCGTAAGGGTGGCCACGAGATCCGAAATAGCTCCATCAGAGCGAAGCCCGAAAACCAGCGCCGGCTCGATGAAAAGCGCGTCCCGGAGCGTACGTTAAAGCGGCTTCTGCGGATGAAGATGTCTTGGGCAGGGACCGTGGTCGTCCTCATCGGCAAGGAAACGCACAGTCGCCCTTGGGTCCAGTGGGAGATCAACAAGGCTAAGGAGCTTGGAAAGCGCATCGTCGGCGTGTTCGAGCGGGGCGGCACGGAGAACGATGTGCCCGAGGCGTTCAACAAGTACGGCGATGCTTTGGTGGCGTGGAATTCGGCGAAGGTCATCGACGCGATCGAGGGCAACTGCGATCCGTTCGAGCGGCCGGACGGTTCGGAACGCCAGCCCATAAGCAGCCCGCCTCGTGGGAGCTGCGCGGCCTAGATGGTTAGCGTCTATGTGTACGCGATCAGCCACGATCTCGGGTTTGCTCCGAACCCGTTTGGCGGCCTGTGCACATTAGCCTGCTGCAAGCCGAATATCCGCGCTCGGGCGAAAGGCGGTGATTGGGTAGTCGGCCTGACGGGTACCAGGTTGCCACCGGAAATGCGGTGCATCTTTGCGATGGTGGTGTCGGGGGACCTGACTTTCGACGAGTACTGGGACCGAGCCGCCTACGCGACGCGCCGCCCGAAGCGAAACGGCACTGCGAAGAAGCTCGTCGGTGACAACATTTATCACCGCCAGGATGCTAACCACGCGTGGGTGCAAGAAGACTCGGTCCATAGTTTGGCGGATGGCTCACAGTGCCCCCTCAATACGGCGCACGACACCCGTGTGAACCGCATCTTGCTCTCGAACCGGTTTATCTATTTCGGAGCCGATGCACCCGCTCTGCCAGATAACGTCCGCGATGCCTTGAGCTACGAGCGGAATGCCCGTGACTACCGACGTTTCGAGGCCGGGGACGCGAAGCTACTGCTGTCGTGGCTGGAACCTCAGCTTGCAGCCCATCCGAACGCGGTCCTAGCGGATCCGATCAACTTTGAGGCGCGGTCGCAGCGCTATTCTGCAACGCTCAAACGAATGGCTTGACCCCTTCGCAACGCGATACCAGAGCTCGCGCAATCCACGCATATCGTCCGGCAGGCCCCTCAAGCACCCAGGTGCCCATTGCACGTGTTTGAGCTGCATCGCACACTACCATCTTTCATGGCTCGGCGCGCTGGGCCGGCCGGCAAGTAGCGGTCAACGCACCCATCTAGTGGGACGCGCAAAGCCATTCGGCTCGCCAAGACATCAAACGCGATGCGAAAGCCGATAGCGATGGGATCATACTTCCCAGCTTTGACATCGCCGGACTGATGAACCATGCGGATAGGGCAGTGCTCACCGCTGGAGCGGTCCACGGACCTGCAATCCTCGCTGAAGCGCAGCGCAGCCTCGACCCCGCACAGAAGAGAAAACCCGCGCACTGAAATTCGTCTACAGCGCGGCTGAAAGCCGATGTTGTGAGGGGCAGCTAAGAGCCCCAAGCGGCCGCCCCATACCGCTGCATGTGCGGGGGGCTGAATCGGCGGGGAGCCTCGGACGCTTGAGCGTGGCGCTGGGTCTTGGAATGAAAGAAGAGAGGAAGGGGAGGGGAGAGCGACGTTAGCTCTCAAGAAAGGTCCATCCCCATGGGCGCATCTCCTCCCTGCTTCTGGCCTGCCTATGAGGCTGGCTGGCGCCTTGACGACGACCTCGTACGCCTGATCGATGATGAAATGACCCGGCCGCTGCCGGATGGCACTTCGAAGCTCCAGCGACACAATACGCTGCAGCGCCGTCTGGCCGAGCTCGGCAGCCGTCTCGGCTATGGTTCAGCCATTGAGGTGGCTACTGGCTACCGCAGGTACGTGCAGACCGGGCGCTTTGACGTCGCGTGGACGCGGCCCGGTGGTCAGCCGCCGATCATCTTCGAGATCGACAGCCGCTGGCGTCATGAATCGCTCCTCAAGCTGGGCCGGGTCGGCGAGGAAGCCCAGAAGCTCTGGATTTACTACGGGCAACGGCCCCGGCCGCCTGAACCCACCGAGCCCGGGCTTCGCCGCCTCAACATCCTGAAGATCGGGCCCTGGCGTCTGGGCGTGAAGGAAGGGCGTCGGCAACAAGTGATCTCACCCGGTCAGTGGCCCGAGGCGCTGTTTCCTCGGATGGCCAACCATCACTGCGGCTAGCTTAGTCCAACCCGATAATCGCAGCGCGAGCGGTGCGGCCCCGAGTTGGCTGTGAGGCAAGCGTAGCAACCCGCCCCATGCCGGGCGAGCAGAGCGATCTGACGAACGAAATCACCCCACTCCCAACTCACTCAGTCCAGGTAGATTATGATGTCCTCAAGAGCCCCGTATCCCGACCCAAACGACCTCGCCGATGTCGAGGCGTCCGCCAATCGGCTTGCAGCCAGGGGGCTTTCGCCTTCGGAAGCCTACGCCTTCGCGGTGATCGTCAAGCGCAGCAGAGAGGAGGACTTCGATGTGTCCCGCGCGCGAGATGAACTCCGACGCGCGGGCTATCCCGCACCCCAGGCCGACGCCATGGTGCACGAAGTCTGTCTCTGGCGGCTCTCTGCAGGCCTAGGGAAGAAGCGCCGCCTGCCGGTCGCCCTGGCGAGACCACAGGCGTTCTTGTTCGGTTAGCTTCGCCATCTGAGAACGGAGGGGGGCGAGCACTTCGATCGGCGCGCGGGGACGCCCATCGGAAGCGGAGCAGTCCGGGGTTGGACAAATCGACTCTGCCTCGAGGGCGCAATGCCTCGTGCGCTAGTTTTCCGCACGGTTTGGCGGTTTCGCCGAAGTTGGCTCATGGCGGCGAGCCGGGGCTAGATCGCCTCCCATGCGGACTCCAGGCGGGGCAGGCGGACCTGAATCGCTGCTGCGATGGAGTCATGGAGCGGCTCAGGAAAATCAGGTGGCATTTTCTGTAGCGCCTGGGCCGCTGCGTCCGGCGCGGCCGTCAGCACGTCCTCCAGGACCTGCCGGATGACAGCCGGTCCCAGGCCTGCGGCCTTGGCGGTTTCGACGAAGTGTCGGCCGTGAATATCCAGGATCTTGTAGTGGGGGTTAGCGCCCAGCGACATGGCCAGGGTGAAGCCCCTGTGTGGGATGCGCTTGGCGTCGAACGCCGGCTGGGCGCTGAGGACATCGTAGAACGGGGTGAGCTCGAAGCGACCGCCCGGACGCAGGAAGATGCTGAAGTTCTTTGCGTGCCCATCGGTGGCGCCCATTAGCCAGAAGATGATCTGGCTCTTGAACACCTTAGCCTGGGCGGCCAGGGGATCGTCGCTCTCCTGAAGCTTGGTCAGGATGTCGACAACACTTGGGCCCCCGTCGCGTTGGTACTTGCGGCTGGATGGGACCGACAGCGCCTGGCAGAAGTCTTCCTGCGGCAGACGCAGGATGTGGTCGCCCCCCCGAGGGCGGCGATCAAAGCGTTCCACCACCAGCACACGACGCGCGCCAAAGGTGGCGATCTCGGTCCGTGCGATGGGCAGACCGAAACTCTCCAGCAGGGTCAGGCAATAGTGCTCGTTCTCGACGCTGTCGCTGAGATCGATCACCCCTGACGAGGTCGGAATCTCTCCGAGCTGAGGCTTGAGAATATGCGTGGTCGGCGTCGTTCCGATCGGCCGCATCCATTGGCCTTGGTGACGAAGAAGCGCTGTCTTCTCCTGGGCGCCGGCGACCGATATCCGGAACTCCTGCTCAGGGTCTATGCCAAGGGGCGCCCGGGCCAGGTTGGCCAGCAGCGCCTCGATCTCCGCGTCGCTGATCGGTGTCCCCTCGATGGGCTGTAATGCGTCCGCCCCGTCCCCTTCGGGGATGAACTGCATCGCACCCACGCAATCGCGTCCGATCTGAGCGAGCAGGCTGTAGACGTCAGCGCCCCCTGCGCCTGTGCGCTCGGCGACTTGTCGGCGAACATAGGGGTTGTCTGGCAGGAGGTTGTCGAACACGGCGACGACGGCCTCACCGCGCCACGGAGCGTTCTGCAGAGGCAGGGAGAGGGAGACCGGAAAGGCCGGCGCCCAGGCCAACCAACCGGGGTCGTACTGGAAACTGATCGCGCCGTTGGCCTGTTTTTCCAATCGACCGCAGAGACGGTTGTTGATCAGCACCTTCAGGGGGGCGTGGGCGCGACGACGGGGCATCAGAAGATGTCCTCGATGTCGGCCGTCGAGCTCTGGCTGCGCGGCTCAAGGGTCATTTCAAGCCCTAAGGCGGCCAGCACGTCGAACAGAGTGGAGAGCTTCACGCCGCCTTGGCCAGTTTCGATCTTCGAGATCATTTCCTGGCGCTGGCCGGCCAGTTGGGCGAGCTGCGTCTGGGTCAAGCCCTGCTCCAGGCGGAACCGTTGGATCAGGCGACCAACCTGGCCGGATGAACGAGCGATCGTGAGGGGCATGTTGGCTTTCCGATTATGCCGTAAGCGGCATACCCAGCGTTTATGTGTTTTCTGGCATACTCCTAGTTTATGCGAAAATCAACATAAGATGCATTTATGTGGATTGTAGCATACTCGGGCATGACTTGTGCTGAGTTGACCAGCGCCCGCGCTAGGTCCCCTTGATCAACCAACGCAGGCCAGGACGGCTAAATTCTAGCCATCAGGGGATTGCTGGTAGGCGCGCGGGTAGGGCCGAGATCAAGTGATCATAACGTATTAATTTAGCAGTATAATTGACCGATATTTCGAGTCCTGCCGGGCCCACCAGCGGCTGATCCGTGACGGTGGCGCGTCAGCCGGCGAGCCAGATTGGCGGGGCTCTGGGGCATTTGTCGAGGTCTGGATCGATGGACAGCTGCCATCCGGCGGAACGGTTCTCGCTGATGGCCTGATCGTGCTGGGCGAGCAGCAGCAGGAAGCGTCCGATTGATGATCCTGCCGCCCAGCGCGGTCTTTCAAACAGGTCTTCGTGGTCAAAGAAGTAGACCGC
>CALEOQ010000003.1 GCA_937910255.1 uncultured Caulobacteraceae bacterium
GGGGGGGGGGGGCGGGGGGGGGGGCGGGGGGGGGGCGGGGGGGGGGGGGGGGAGGGGCGGCTGGATGGCCGGGGGGGGCGAGCGGGGGGGGGGCGGCGCCGTCTATGGCCGAAACGGGGGCGGGGTCGAGGACGTGCCCTTCCTGCATTTCGAGCTCTGCTAGTACCAGGCCATCGAATGGGCGATCGGGGCGGGTCTGGCGAGGGTCGAGGCTGGCGCCCAGGGGCAGCACAAGATCGCCCGCGGCTATCTGCCGACGCCGGTCTATTCGGCCCACTATATCGCCGATCCCGCGCTGCGCGGCCCGGTCGAGGACTTCGTCGCCCGCGAGAAGGCGGCGGTGGACGGTGAAATGGAATGGCTGTCAGAGGAATACTCGCCGTTCCGTCAGGGCTGAACCCTTCGCAAGCCGGGCGTCGTTTTGCTAAGCACGACCAACCAACGCCAGAGGGAGCGCGGCCATGAGCCTGGACGGGACCTACGACGCCAACAACATCTTCGCCAAGATCCTGCGCGGCGAGGCGCCCTGCGCGCGGGTGTTCGAGGATGACCACGTCCTGTCATTCATGGACGTCTTTCCCCAGGTGCGCGGCCACACCCTGGTGATTCCCAAGCACTCCACCGCGCGGAACCTGCTGGAGGAAGATCCGGCCGTGCTGTCGCCGCTGATTCTCGGCGTTCAGCGGGTGGCCCGGGCCGTGCGCGCGGCGCTCTTGCCGGACGGCGTGGCGATCAGCCAATTCAATGGCTCGGTTGCGGGCCAGACCATTTTCCACCCGCACTTCCACATCCTCCCCCGCTGGGAGGGGGCGGCGGTAGGCCGTCACGCCTCGGGCGGCATGGCCGATCCGGCCGAACTGAAGGCCCTGGCCGAGCAGATCGCCGCCAAGATCGCCTGAGAACGGTCGCACCGTTTCCACGAAAAAGCCCCGGCCAATGGCCGGGGCTTTGACGTTTCAGAGGCTTGAGCCGTCTTAGTCGGCCAGTTCGGTGGCGGCGTCCTTGGACGGGTCCTCGATCATCGGCGCGCCGGGTTCGCGGCTGTCGCCCTCGATCTCGAAGTCCAGCTTGCCGTCCTTGAGCACCACGCGGACGTGGCCGCCCTTGACCAGCCGGCCGAAGAGGATCTCGTCGGCCAGCGGCTTCTTGATGTGCTCCTGGATGACCCGGGCCAGCGGCCGGGCGCCATAGAGCTCGTCGAAGCCGTTGTCGGCCAGCCAGCCCGCCGCCTCGTCGGTGGTCTCGATGGTGACGTGACGATCGGCCAGCTGGGCTTCCAGCTGCATGACGAACTTCTGCACCACCTGGCGGATGATCGACGGATCTAGCGGACGGAAGGCCACCACCGCGTCGAGGCGGTTGCGGAATTCCGGGGTGAAGACCCGCTTGATCGCCTCTTCGGCCTCGTGGTCAGCCTTGCCCCGGCCAAAGCCGATGGTGTTGCGCTGAGCGTCGGCCGCCCCGGCGTTGGTGGTCATGATGAGCACCACGTTGCGGAAGTCGATCTTCTTGCCGTTGGAGTCGGTAAGCACCCCGTGGTCCATGACCTGCAAGAGGATGTTGTAGACGTCCGGGTGGGACTTCTCGATCTCGTCCAGCAGGACCACGGCGTGGGGATGCTGATCGACGGCGTCGGTCAGCAGGCCGCCCTGGTCGAAGCCCACATAGCCGGGAGGCGCCCCGATCAGGCGGCTGACCGTGTGGCGCTCCATGTACTCCGACATGTCGAAGCGCAGGAGCTCGATCCCCAGGGTCGAGGCCAGTTGCCGCGCGGTCTCCGTCTTGCCGGTGCCGGTGGGACCCGAGAAGAGGTAGCAGCCGATCGGCTTGTTGGGATCGCGCAGGCCGGCCCGGGACATCTTCATGGCCGCAGACAGCTGCTCGATGGCGTCGTCCTGCCCGTAGACCGCCCGCTTCAGGTCCTCCTGCAGTTGCTTGAGGGCCTCGGTGTCGGACTTGGAGACCGACTTGGGCGGGATGCGGGCGATCTTGGCCACCACGGCCTCGATCTCCTTGACCCCGATGGTCTTCTTCCGACGGCTCTCGGGCAGCAGCATCTGGCTGGCGCCGGCCTCGTCAATCAGGTCGATCGCCTTGTCCGGCAGCTTGCGGTCATTGATGTACTTGGCCGACAGCTCGACGGCGGCCTTCAGGGCGTCGTTGGTGTAGCGGAGCTTGTGGAACTCCTCGTAGTAGGTCTTGAGGCCCTTCAGGATCTTGATCGTGTCGTCCAGGGTCGGCTCGTTCACGTCGATCTTCTGGAAGCGCCGGACGAGCGCCCGGTCCTTCTCGAAGTGCTGGCGGAACTCCTTGTAGGTCGTCGAGCCCATGCAGCGCAGGGCGCCCGAGGCCAGGGCCGGCTTGAGCAGGTTGGAGGCGTCCATGGCCCCGCCGCTGGTGGCGCCGGCGCCGATCACCGTATGGATCTCGTCGATGAACAGGATCGCGTCGGGGTGGTTCTCCAGCTCCTTGACGACCTGCTTGACCCGCTCTTCGAAGTCGCCGCGATAGCGGGTGCCGGCCAGCAGCGCCCCCATGTCGAGGGAGAAGATGGTGGCTTCGGCCAGGACCGCCGGGACCTGCTTGTTGACGATCTTGCGGGCCAGGCCCTCGGCGATGGCGGTCTTGCCGACACCCGGGTCGCCCACCAGTAGGGGATTGTTCTTGGTCCGGCGGCACAGGATCTGGATGCAGCGTTCGACCTCAGCGGCGCGACCGATCAGGGGATCGACCTTGCCCTCCTTGGCCTTCTCGTTGAGATCGACGCAGTAGGCCTCCAGGGCCTCCCCGCCGGTCTTGACCGAGGGCTTCTCCTCGTCCTCGGCGCCCTTGGCGGGCTTGCCTTCGACGGTGGCGCCGGCCTTCTTGGCGATGCCGTGGGCGATGTAGTTCACCGCGTCATACCGCGTCATGTCCTGCTCTTGCAGGAAGTAGGCGGCATGGCTCTCCCGTTCGGAGAAGATGGCCACCAGCACATTGGCGCCGGTGACATCCTCGCGGCCGGAGGACTGGACGTGAATGACCGCGCGCTGGATGACGCGCTGGAAACCGGCCGTGGGCTTGGCGTCTTCGCCGTCGTCCACCACAAGCGAGCGGAGCTCATTGTCCACATAGCCGGTGAGGGTCCCCCGCAGGGAACCGAGGTCGACTTCGCAGGCGCGCATCACGGCGGCGGCTTCTTCGTCGTCGATCAGCGCCAGGAGCAGGTGCTCCAGCGTCGCATATTCGTGCTTTCGCTCATTGGCGTAAGCGACGGCGCGATGCAGGGATTCTTCGAGTTGGCGCGAAAACGAGGGCAATCGGGGGCCTCTCAATCCTTTTCCATGGTGCATTGAAGCGGGTGCTGGTGCCGCCTAGCGGCATCAACGACCTGCGCGACTTTCGTTTCCGCCACCTCGTAGGTGAACACACCGCAAACACCCACGCCGTGCTGGTGGACGTGCAGCATGATCCGCGTCGCGTCTTCGCGCGACTTATTGAAGAACTGCTCCAGAACGTAAACGACGAACTCCATAGGGGTGTAGTCGTCGTTCAGCAGCAGCACGCGGTACATGGACGGCTTCTGCGTCTTCGGCTTGGTCTGGGTAATGACCGCCGATTTGACGCCCGTCGACACATCACCTTGCTTGCGCTCGGCCATCGAAAACGTCTCCTGGCGGGCGTCTGGGTCCCGCCGCTTAGGGATTAGATATGGAAAAGGACGGCGTTTGAAAGGGTTGAAATCGTCGAAGGACGACACCAAGCGGCCAACGCTTATCTTTTTGTCGCTGTCGCTGGAGCTTATCCGATCATCACTCAATCTTGAACCCTGGGTTTTGAGCGAAGTGCGCGGCCCGATGTGATGGCCTCCGGGCCAAAGCGCGCCCTTATGGCGTCGGCGGTGCGTTCCTCGGTCAGGGCCTTCTCCTCGCCCTCGCCGAAGAAGTCGGCCTCGCCTGTCCCCGCCGGGCCGAGCTCAGCCAGGCCGATGCCGATCAGACGATAGCTGCGACCATCGGCCTCGCGGCGCAACAGCTCGCGGCCGGCGGCGAACAGGGTGCGGGCGGTCTGAGTCGGCACGGCGAGGCCCTTGCGCCGCGTGAGGATGCGGAAGTCCGGCGTCTTGAGCTTCAGCGTCACCACGCGACCGGACACGCCGCCGGCTCGCGCCTGACGGGCGACCCGCTCGCAGAGGGGCGCCAGGCGGTCTTCCAGGGCGTCATAGTCGGCGAGGTCTGAGTTGAAGGTGGTCTCGGCGCTGATTCCCTTGCGGGTCTGGTCTGGATCCACAGGGCGGGTGTCGCGGCCATGGGCCAGGTCGTAGAGCCGCAGGCCGTGAGCGCCGAACCGGCGGGCGAGGTCCTTCTGCTCGGCCCGGGCGATGTCGCCGATGGTGCGCAGGCCCGCCGCCTCCAGGGACTTCACCATGGCCGGGCCGACCCCGGGCAGCAGGCCCACGGGTCGCGGCGCCAGGAAGCTGCGCGCCTCGGCGGCCCCGCTCACCGAGAAGCCCCCCGGCCTGTCCAGCTCCGCGGCGAGCTCGGCCGAGCGTCCGGCAGGGAAACAGTGTAGATCTCGGTGGTGGCCGTCGCCCTCCAAAAACAAAC
>CALEOQ010000004.1 GCA_937910255.1 uncultured Caulobacteraceae bacterium
CCGGTTCCGGGGGTGACGGTTGGGCTCGATCAGTTCCGGGCGGGGCGAAGGCGTCGGGGCCTTGGGCTTGGGCGGCACGGCGGGCGCCTGGGCCGGCGGGCCCCGCGCCCGGGTCTTGGCGATCGGCAGGTCTTCGGCCGGCAGGGCGTCGGGCGCCGCCTTGGCCTCGGAGACGGGCGTCGCCCGGCCGGGCAGGGGATGAACCGTGGCCGCCACCACCGACCAGAGCTTCTGCTCGTCAGGTCGGAGCGGCCGTTTCATGGGGTCGGGTCTGGCCCCACCCGCGGGACCAGCCGGACCATGTGCAGGGTGTGGCGCACCCGGCCGGCTTCTACGCCCGCCTCAGGCCCCGACCCCAGATAGAGGTCGGCGCGCACCTCGCCCTTGATGGCGCCTCCGGTGTCCAGGGCCATGGCCAGGTTGCGATAGGTGGGGAAGGCGCCGCTCAGGATCGGCGCCTCGGCGTCAATCCAGAACAGCTGGCCCAGCTGATGGCGGGAGAGATCCACCGCGATGGCGTGGTCCGGCGGCAGGGGGACGCCGGCCGCGCCCACCGGGTGCAGTCCGTCATCGGCCTCGAACCGGAACCAGACATAGCGGCGGTTGAGCTGCATGATGGCGTCGGCCTCCGGCCCGCGATGCTCGGCCAGCCAGGCGCGGATCGCTTCGCCCGATGTGTTGTCGGCCTTCAGCAGGCCCCGGTCGCGCATGGGATTGGCGACTCCCGAGAACGGAAGGTCGTTATGGGCGGCGAACAGGGCCTTGACCCGGCCGCCATCGGGGAAGGTGAGGACGCCCGAGCCCTGGATCTGCAGGAAGAACAGCTCCTCGGGCCGCATCCAGGCGAGCACCTCGGTGGCCGGGGCGCTTTCGATGGTCGCCCGGTCGGCCCGGCCCGACAGCTGCGCGTGATTGGCGGGCTTGGGGCGGACCGGGGCGCTGTATTCCGCGTCCCGGGTGAGGCGGGCGGTATATTCCGGGGCGTAATAGGCGGTCAGCACCCCTTCGCCGGGCAGGACCTGGAGGCGGAAATTGGCCTCGAAGAAGGCCTTGGCCACCGCATTGTCCAGCTGGTCATAGGTCCGGGCGCGGCGGCAGATCTCGGCTTCGGCCGCGGTCTTGGCCACCCCGCAGGTGGCGCGATAGGCGGCGAAGGCCGCCGCATGGTCAGCCTCCGCCCAGCCGCGAAGCTGCGAGAAGTCGCCAGGCGCATAGGCCGATGGCGAGGGCGCCGGCGGTGAGGGCGCAGGGGGAAGCGGCGCGCTCGGGGACTCCTGCGGCGCGCGCGCGGTGGCGCAGGCCGACAGAAGGAGGGCGCCGCACAAGGCGCCGACCAGACGCATATTCACGACTAGGCCTCCGCGGCGTCGACGTGAACGAGGGTCCAGTTGGGATCGCGGCTCTTGAGATTGCGCTGGAAGGTCCACAGCTCGGCGGTGCGGCGGTCATCCACCGCCTCGCCCAGGGCGTCCTTGGTGCGGCTGCGGATCTCGGCCAGGAAGCGGACCGTGATGCGGGCGTGGTCGCCGGCCATCTCGGCCTTGTCCATGTCGGCCCGGGGCGGGTGCAGGAATTCCACCGTCTCGGTGCGATCCTCGGCCTCGCGGGCGGAGATCGCCGCCTCGAACGAGGCGTAGACATCGTCCGACAGCAGGTTGCGCAGGGTGTCGCCGTCGCCCTTGGCGAAGGCGTTGACCGTCAGCTCATAGGCCGACTTGGCGCCCTGCAGGAAGTGGTTGAGGTCGAAGGACGGATCGCGGGCGCGCACGGCCGCCAGGCCCGAGAGCGCCACGCCGTCAGACTCTTCCACCGGTTCCAGGGCCCGCTCGGGCGCCCGGTGCGCCGGATTGGCGGCCTCGGCCTGGGCCTGGTCCTCGGGCTGTCGTCCGACACGCCGGCCCAGCACCGAATAGAGCTGGTAGAGGACAATGGCCGCCAGGGCGGCGAAGATGATCAGCTCCAGTAGGGGCAACGGGCTCTCGTTAGGCTTCTATGGGTCAGCGGGCCGAAAATCTGGCCCCTAGATCTCTATATAGTCTGCCTGAACGCCCGCGTCAGGAGCGACGTTGCATCAGGCAGGGGCTCATGTTAGCAGCCCGCGCCAGGAACGGGCGGTTAATCCGGCCTTTTGAGCGGCCAGCGCGCGCGCCGGCCTGGCAATTCCAGAACGGACAGTTTTTCATGACCGACACCGACGCGGCCCCCGAAGGCCAGCCGAACGGCGCCGAAGCCTTTGTGCCCGGCGTTCGCATCCTGGCCCAGTTCATCCGCGACCTGTCGTTCGAAAACCCCCGGGCGCCCGACGCCCTGCGCGGAACCGGCCCCCAGCCGCAGATCGACCTGGGCGTGGAGATGAACGCCCGCGGTCGCGAGGATGGGCTGTTCGAGGTGGACCTGAAGCTCTCGGCCCGCGCCGCGCGCGAAGACGGTCCGGTCTTCCATGTGGAGCTGGTCTATGGCGGCGTCTTCCAGATCAACGGCGTGGCGCCGGACGATCTGGAGCCGGTGCTGCTGGTGGAATGCCCGCGCTTCCTGTTCCCGTTCGCCCGCCGGGTGATCGCCGACGTGACCTCGGACGGCGGCTTCCCGCCCTTCCTGCTGGACCCGATCGATTTCGCCGGCGTCTATGCCGCGCGCAAGGCGCAGGGTCAGGGCGCTGAGCTCTCCGAAGGTCCGGTGGTCGGCAACGCCTGATCGGGCCGGCTTCACGCGGCGGCGGCTCTGAGGCGCGATCGCGCCTTCAGAGCCCGTGCTTGCGCCACAGGTCCTCGGACTTCACCACTTCGCGCACGAAGGCGGCGTGGCGGTCGCGCTCGTCGGGCGTGGAGCGCGCCGCCAGCGGTCGGGGCCGGGCGCCATAGCTCGCCTGACGCGCCGCGCCCACCGCCTGGGCCATGATCGCCGGCGCCAGTTCGAGCCGGCGTTCGCGACCGCCCTTGAGCTCCAGATAGACATCAGCCAGCAGCCGGGCGTCGATCAGCGCCCCGTGCTTTTCCCGGTCCGCCAGCGAGATCTTGAACCGCCGGCACAGGGCGTCGAGGGAGTTGGCCATGCCCGGGAACCGGGCGCGGGCCAGCACCAGGGTGTCGACCCAACGGTGCTCGATGATCTCCACCCGGCCGCACAGACCCAGCTCATGGTTCACGAAGGTGCGGTCGAAGGCGGCGTTGTGAGCGACGATGGGCGCATCGCCGACAAAGTCGAGGAAGGCGTCCACCACATCCGGGGTATTGAACTTCGGCTTGCCCCGCAGGAAGTCGGCCGACAGGCCGTGGACCTTCTGGGCCTCGGGCGGCATGTCCCGTTCGGGGTCGATATAGCAGTGGAAGGTCTTGCCGGTGGGGACGAAGTCCTCGATCTCCAGGCAGGCCAGCTCCACCAGGCGGTGGCCCTCGCGGGGCTCGAAGCCGGTGGTTTCCGTATCCAGAACAATCTCACGCGCCATGCCGGTTCAATGCCCCGGTTTGGCCGAGTCTTCAACCGCGGGGGCCGAGGTCGAGGCGTCTGGTCGCGGGCTGTCCCGCAGCGCCTTGAGGATCTCGCTCACCTGGGCGCGGGCGTGCTCCAGGCCCTGGCCGGTGTCGACCACATAGTGGGCGCGGGCGCGTTTTTCGGCGTCGGCCATCTGCTGGGCGAGGATGGCGTCGAAGCGGTCGGGCGTCATGCCGGGCCGCGCCAGCACCCGTTCGCGCTGCATCCGGGCCGGCGCGCTGACCACCACCACGGCGTCCATCCGCGCGTCGCCGCCGGTCTCATAGAGCAGGGGAATGTCCAGCACGACCAGGTCGGCGCCTCGGGCCTCGGCCTCGGCGAAGAAGCCCAGGCGGTCCTGGCCCACCAGGGGATGGACGATGGCGTTCAGCCGCTTCAGGGCCTCGGGATCGCCCAGCACCCGCTGGCGCAGAAGTTCCCGATCCACCGCGCCGCCCTGGACCACGCCGGGGAAAGCCTCGCCCACCGGCGCCACGGCGGCCCCGCCCACATCATAGAGATCATGCACGGCGGCGTCGGCGTCATAGACCGGCACCCCATGCTCGCGGAACATGGCCGCGGTGGTGGATTTCCCCATGCCGATGGAGCCGGTCAGGCCGATGAGCCGCATGTCGCCTCAAATCCTCTCGCTGAGGCCCAGAGTCTTGAGCGCCAGGGCGCGGACGTCCACCCCTGAGGGCGGGGAAATTCCATAGAAGGCGGTGAAGGACGGGACCGCCTGGCCGATCAGCATGGCCAGGCCATCGACGATGCGCCGCCCCTCGGCCTCGGCCTGCGCCAGGAAGGGCGTGCGCAGGGGTTTGTAGACCATGTCCATGACCACGCAGTCGGCCGGTGTCGCGGCCAGCGGAACCTCCAGCCCGCCGTCCCCCGACAGGCCCGCCGAGGTGGCGTTGATCACCGCGCCGGCGCCGGCGAAGGCCTGCTCGGCCTGATTCAGGCCAAGAGATCGGAAGAGCACACGTCTGAACTCCAGGTCACGTCGTAATCTCGTATGCCGTCTTCTGCTTGAAAAAAAAAAACACCAGGAGATCCCAGCTCAACCCCCAGCCCGGCCGTTCCCACACTTACCACCTCTTGCATTAAATCC
>CALEOQ010000005.1 GCA_937910255.1 uncultured Caulobacteraceae bacterium
GGGGAGGGGGGGGTGGAGATGGTGGGGGCAGCTGTGGGTGTGTGAGGAGCGACCGGTCTAGGTCGTGTGTTGTCTTTTTTTTTTTTTTAAGGATGCGGCGACCACCGAGATCTACACTCTTTCCCTACACGACGCTCTTCCGATCTGGACCACCCAGGCCACGGCCTCATAGAGATCGGCCACCGTGCAGTCGGGCAGGTCCAGGTCGCGGGACAGGATCAGTGCCACCTCGGCCTCGACCTTGGGCTGCTGCAGCCGCGCAAAGGGCAGTTCCTCATTGTCGCCGAACACCATGTCGGCGAACAGGTGGCCGAAGTCCGGCTCCGACACGCCCAGCTGGGCCTGGACGGCCTTGGAGGTCAGGCCGATCTTGCGCCCCACCACCCGGCGGCCCTGGGCCGTCCAGTGGCGGACCTGGGCCAACTGCACCTCATAGGCGGCGGCCACGTCGCCCGGCGCGAAGGCCTCGCGGATCGGGGCCAGGCGCGGGCCTTCATAGGCGTCCAGCAACTGGCGGGCGAGCTGTTCGGTCTGGCTGGCCGGGCTCATGAGATCCTCCATAGGGGCTCGCGCGGCCGGGAAGACCGCCTCTTGTGTTCACGCCGTAATGTCATATCGTCATACAAACTTCAGTCAAATGGCGAGGGGCGATGTACGCCGCGCATTTCACCTTTTCCGATGGTCGCGTCACCTCTGTCCCGGTGGCGCCGGGCCAGACCGTGCTGGAGGCGGCGATGCAGATCGACGCGCCGATCCGCTATGACTGCGCCTCTGGCGAATGCGGCGCCTGCGTCGCCCAGCTGACCTCGGGCGAGGCGGAGTTCGACGCGGCCGGACCCTCGCCGATCTCGGCGGCCGAGGCGGCGACCGGCCTGCGGGCCACCTGCCAGACGCGGCTCAGCGGCGATGCGGCCTTCGACCTGCCCTACGCCCTGGAGCCGCAGCCCTCGGCGCCCGCCCGCCATTCGACCCGGGTGAAGGAGGTGGAGCGCCTGTCGCAGAGTGTCTATCGCCTGTCCCTGGAGCGGCCGGAGGGCTTTTCCTTCCAGAGCGGGCAGTATGTGCGCCTGCGGCCCCCCGGCAAGAGCGGCGCGCGGATCTACTCCATCGCCAGCGCCCCAGCCGACGACAGCCAGCTGGAATTCCTGATCCGCCATGTGCCCGGCGGCCTGGCCTCGGAATGGGTGGCGACGGCCGCAGGCCCCGGCGACGCGGTGAAGATCCAGGGTCCGCTGGGCGCCTTCGCCTGCGATCCCCGGGCGAACCGGCACGTCTTCGTGGTCGGGGGGACGGGCCTGGCGCCGGCGCTCTCCATGCTGCGCGACATGGCGCCCGAGAGCGGCGAAGTGGTGGTCTGTTTCGGCGTGACCAGCGCGCTGGATCTGTTTCACGTAGCCGAGCTTGAGGCCCTGGCCGCCGCCCATGGGCGGGCCCAGGCGCGGTTCGCGGTCTTCATCGGCGAGCCCGGCCCTGTGGCGAGCCAGGGGACGGCGGTCTCGCTGCTTGAGGCCTCCGATGTGGCGCCGGGGAGCGCCTATTATCTCTGCGGCCCGCCGGCCATGGTCGAGGCGGCGCGGACCACCCTGGCGGTGTTGGGCGCCCCCCTGTCGGCGATCCGCGCCGAGCGCTATCTGCCCAGCACTTAAACGGCCAGCCAGGCGCGGATGCGCGCGGCCGCCGCGTCGCCCGAAGGCTCCAGGCCCAGCATGGCCGAGGCCAGGATGCGGGCCTGGCTGGCGCCCAGATCGTCGCTGAAGATGGCCCCGGCCTCGGCCAGCCGGGCGCCCGAAGCATAGTCCGGCGCGACCTGGCCGAAGGGGCAGCGGGAGGCGACCAGCACCACGACCCCGGCCGCGCAGGCCCGGCCGACGGCGGCGACCACGGGCGGGCTGGCGTTGCCCCGGCCAAGGGCCTGGAGCACGAGGCCCCGCGCCCCTTGCGCGACCGCCGCATCGATCAGCCCGCCGCCGGACCCCAGGCTGGCGGCGAGAATCTCTACCGTGGGGTCCATGCGCAGGTCGGAAAGGGCGGCGGGCCGATCCTGAAGGCGCGGGAGCCGGGCCAGGATGTCGCCTGAGCTTCCCGCCTCGCCCTGGCGGTCTGCAAAACCGGTCAGGTCGGAGGTGTGGGCCTTGACTGCATGGCGGGCCGGCATCACCCGGCCGCCGAAGGCCAGAAGCACGCCGCGGTCGCGCGCCGCCGGGTTCGCGGCCAATGCGACCGCGTCGGCCAGGTTCTTCGTTCCATCAAACGCCGGGTGGGCCGGCGCCCGCTGGGCGCCAGATCCGAAGCGCACACGTCTGAACTCCAGTCACGTCGTCATCTCGTATGCCGTCTTCTCCCTCAACAAAAGAAACAGTACTTCACCTGCTCCTATCTACTCTGTACAC
>CALEOQ010000006.1 GCA_937910255.1 uncultured Caulobacteraceae bacterium
GTGGTGAGGGTGAGTAGCTGAGTGTGGGTGGGAGAAGAGATGTTAGGAGTGATGTTTTTTTTTTTTTCAGGCAGAAGACGGCATACGAGATTATGACGTGACTGGAGTTCAGACGTGTGCTCTTCCGATCTGGTCCCAGCCCATCACTTCGCCGGTTGAGCGCATTTCCGGGCCCAGCAGCGTGTCAACGCCGGGGAAGCGGGCGAACGGCAGAACCGCCTCTTTCACCGAGAACCACGGCATGTTGGGGTCGGCCAGGCGCATCGGGTCGCCAATTGGTTCTGGGTCGCCCTGGGCCGCGTCGGGCGGGTACGGGGCGCGTTTGGGGAAGTTTGACAAAGGCTCGCCCGCCATGACGCGCGCGGCGATGGCGGCGATGGCTGAGTCAGTGGCCTTGGCGACGAACGGCACGGTTCGGGAGGCGCGCGGGTTGACCTCGATCAGGTAAATCTCGCCGTCCTTCACCGCGAATTGCACGTTCATCAGGCCGACGACGCCGAGCGCCAGGGCCAGGGCTTCGGTCTGGCGGTGCAGTTCGGCGATGATGTCTTTGGGCAAGCTGTAGGGCGGCAATGAACAGGCACTGTCGCCCGAATGCACGCCGGCCTCTTCGATATGCTGCATGATGCCGGCGACGTGCACATCTTTTCCGTCGCAAATCGCGTCAACATCGCATTCGATGGCGCCGCTGAGGTAGCTGTCAAGCAGCACCGGGCTGTCGCCGGAAACGGTGACGGCTTCGGCGATATAGCGGGTCAGCTGGGCGGTGTCGCGCACAATCTCCATGGCGCGCCCGCCCAGCACATAGGACGGCCGGATGACCACCGGAAAGCCGATCTCGGCGGCAATGGCATAGGCCTCCTCGCGGCTGGCGGCGATACCGCTGACGGGCTGTTTGAGTCCCAGATCATCCACCAGTTTCTTGAAACGCTCGCGGTCCTCGGCAAGATCAATGGAATCGGGCGAGGTGCCGAGAAGGTCGGTGGTCACCAAAATCTGTCCGTCGCAATCGCCGCCCGAGCCGATGCCAATCGTCGGGATGCCGATCGCAGCGGTGATCTCAGCCGCGACGCTTGGCGTGACCAACTCGAGCACGATGCCGAACGCCCCCGCTTGGCCAAGCGCTTGGGCGTCGGCGAGTAGTGCCTCCCCCTGCGCCCCGTCGCGGCCCGGGATGCGGTACCCGCCCTTCTCGCGCACGCTCTGTGCCAGCATCCCCAACTGCCCTAGGAACAGCACACTGTCCCCGCGGAACGCTCGGACCTGCGCCAAGCACGCTTGGCCGGCCTAGGGCTCGACCGCCTCTCCGCCGGGGCGCGCCCGCCGCCTGCCCGACCCGCCGTCCTCTGTCGCCCACACGTGACTCTCCAACCGCCGGCCGCCCGCGACGAGGCGGCCCGTCCGCCCCCCCGCCACCGGGGCGTAGGATTCGGCGGTATTGGCCTGGCCGGCGCGCAGGGACGTAACCTGGCGGCCGGTCAGGGCCAGGCCCGCCTCCATGGCGTCGTCGAGGAAGTAGTCGAATCGCGCCCGCCGGTTTTCGGCGATGGGTTTTCCAGCCATGGGCAGCGCCTAGACGATCCCGGCGTCGTGCAGGGCCGCCAGGACTTCCTTGCGGGCCGCCTCCGACGCCGGGGCGATGGGCAGGCGCGCATCCTCAGAGCAGAGCCCCAGATGGGCCAGGGCGAACTTGGTCGGCGCCGGCGAGGCGTCGGTGAACAGCGCCTTGTGCAGACGGATCAACCGGTCCTGCCAATAGAGCGCGGTCTTCCAGTCCCCGCTGAGGGCGGCGTTGTAGAAGGTGGAGATCAGGTCGGGCGCCACATTGACGCTGACCGAGATCGAGCCGTGGCCCCCGTGGGCCATGTAGCCCAGCGCGCTGGGGTCGTCCCCCGACAGCATCACCCAGTCGGCGCCGCACAGCAGGCGCTGCATGGTCGGCCGGGTCATGTCGCCGGTGGCGTCCTTGACGCCGACGATGTTGGGCAGGCGCGAGAGCCGGCCCAGGGTGTCGTTGGAGATGTCCACCCCGGTGCGCGAAGGCACATTGTAGACGATGACCGGCAGCTGCACGGCCTCGTTGATCGCCGCGTAGTGGGCGTACATGCCCTCCTGGCTGGGACGATTGTAATAGGGCGTCACCACCATGGCCGCATCGGCGCCGACCGCCTTGGCGTGCTTGACCAGTTCAATGGCCTCGCGGGTCGAGTTGGAGCCGGCGCCGGCGATCACCGGCACGCGGCCGGCCGCCGTGCGGATGCACAGATCGACCACCCGGCGGTGTTCGTCGTGGGAAAGGGTGGCGGTCTCGCCGGTGGTGCCGACCGGCACCAGGCCGTGGACCCCGCCGGAGATCTGGCGCTCGATGAGGGCCACGAAGGCGTCCTCGTCCACTGCGCCGTCCCGGAAAGGGGTCACCAGGGCCGGCATCACGCCCCTGAATAAAGGTTCGGACATTGTCTGCAAAAAGCCGTGAAAGCGCCGCATGGTGTTGCGGCCTATGATGTTGCGCGGACAATATGTCCGGCGCGGCCATGCCCGCAACCGCCCTGTCATCCGACGGGCGAGACCTGGAGAGTTCCTGCTTGTACGTCCTTGCGCCCAAGACCCTTCTGACCGCCGCGGCCCTGTTCCTCGTGGTCGGCGTCCCCCAGGCGCAAACACCCCCGGCCTCAAGCCAGGATCCCTTCCCCAAGCCTATCGAGCTGCAGGCCGTGCGGCGGCCGCCGCTGGCCCCGCTCTCGGCCAGCGAGAATCAGTTGTTGCGCCAGGCCCTGGACGCCGCGCGGCGCAGCGACGTGGCCGGCGCGCGCAGCCTGATCGGCGCCATGTCCGATCCCATCGCCCGCAAGATCGCCACCTGGGCCCTGGTGGATGTGGCCGGCGAATCGGTCGGCTTCTTCGAGGCCGACCAGGCCCGCCGTGACCTGGCCGACTGGCCCCGCAGCGCCGGGCGCCAGGAAACTGCCGAAAAGCTGCTGATCACGTCTGGCCTGTCGCCGCAGCAGACCATCGCCTGGTTCGGCGGCGAACAGCCGGTCACCGCCCGCGGCGCCATCGCCCTGGCCAACGCCCAGATCGCCGCCGGCCAGGAGGCCGAGGCCACCGCCCTGATCCGCCGCTTCTGGCGCGACGAGGTGTTCGAGGCCGACGCCCAGGCCTCCATGCTGGCCCAGTTCGGTCGCTACCTTCGCCCCGAGGATCATGTCCGCCGCGCCGACCGGCTGCTCTATGGGCCGCAGGGGCCCGCCGCCCAGGCCATGCTCGGCCTGCTTCCGGCCGATGAGCGGGCGATCGCCGAGACCCGCATCGCCCTGCGCTCAGGATCCTCCAGCGCCGAGGCGCAGCTGGCCAGCCTGACGCCAACCCAGGCCGCCCATCCCGGCATCGCCTTCGAGCGCGCCGCCTATTTCCGCGGCCGAGGCCAGGACGCCCGCGCCTATGACGTTCTTACCCCCCTGCCCCCGGAGCACGCCGAGCTGAGCACCGCGGCCAGCCGGGTCTGGCGCGAACGCTATCCGATGACCCTGTCGGCGCTGCGGGCCGGCGATTATCGCAACGCCTACCGCGCCGCGGCCAATACCGGCCTGACGGAGGGCGCCTCGGCCGCCGAGGCGGAGTTCTATGCCGGCTGGATCGCGCTGCGCCGGCTGAACAACGCTGAGCTGGCCGACCGCCACTTTGCGGCCATCGCCGAGATCGGCTCCTCGCCCATCACCCGCGGCCGCGCCCTCTATTGGCGGGGCCGCGCGCATGAGGCCATGGGCGACGCCGCCGGCGCCCAGCGCTTCTATCGCGCCGCCAGCGAGCACAACACGACCTTCTATGGCCAGTTGGCCGGCGAGAAGGTCGGCGACGGGACCATGACCCTGCCGCCGGAGCCGGAGATCACCGAGTTCGACCGCGCGCGGTTTGAGGGCCGCGACGTGGTCCGTGCCGCCCGGCGCCTGCAGGAGATCGGCGAACAGGGCCTCTTCCGCACCTTCGCCCTGCATCTGAAAGACACCGTGCCGAACACGGCCGAACAGGCCCTGATCGTGGACATGACCCGCGGCTATGGCGACCAGACGGCCTCCATGCTGGTGGTGCGCGGCGCCGCCACCCTCGGCCACATCCTGCCCCTGCGCGGCTATCCTTATCGCTCGCCGCCTGAGGTGAGCAACGCGCCGGAAACCGCCCTGACCCTGGGCATCACCCGGCAGGAAAGCGGCTTTGATCCGCAGATCCGCTCGCCGGCCGGCGCCCGCGGGATGATGCAGGTCATGCCGGGCACCGCCCAGATCGTGGCCCGCCAGATCGGCGTCTCCTACTCGGCCGGGATGCTGGACGACCCGGACTACAATATGCGCCTGGGCCAGACCTATATCTCCCAGATGCTGGGGCAGTTCAGCGGCTCCTATCCCCTGGCCATCGCCGCCTATAACGCCGGCCCCGGCCGGCCGGCCCAATGGGTCAGCTTCTGCGGCGACCCGCGGGGCGCCGGCACCGATCCCATCGATTTCGTGGAGTGCATCCCGTTCTCCGAGACCCGGAACTACGTGATGCGGGTGATGGAAGGCGCGCAGGTCTATCGGGCGCGCCTGAACAACGGCACGGCCAAGATCACGATCTCGCAGGATCTCGCCCGGGGCGGCTATGGCTATTCCACGGCCCAGGCGGCCACCGGCGCGCAATAGGGCCGAGGCTGCCTAATCGACCGTGACGCCGGCCAGCAGACCTTCGATGGTCACATGGATCAGTTCATCGACCGGCTGCCAGGGGAAGTTGGGGCGCGAGAGGCGCAGGGCGACCACCCCGTGGCAGGCGGCCCAGAGCGCCTGGCTGGCGCTGTCGCCATCCCCCAGCCGCAGCCGGCCGTCGGCGGCGATCTCGCGGACCACGCCGCTGAAGGAGTCATAGCAACTGGCCCCCAGCTCCGATGCGCCTTCGGCCCCCTGCGGAAGGGGGTGCGCGGCGGAGAAGACCAGTTGATAGGCGTTGGGATGCTCGAACCCCCAGCGCATATAGGCGTCCAGCATCATGCGGGTGCGGCTGACGGGGTCCAGCGGGCGTTGGGCGATCTGGTTGTTGCGGTCCAGAAGCTCCTGCATCGCGCCTTGGCAGATCTCCAGCAGGATGCAGGCCTTGTCCTGGAAGTGCATGTAGAGCGCGGTGGAGGACACCCCCACCTCGTCGGCGATCCGCCGAATGGTCGCGCCCTCATAGCCCTCGGCCACGAAGATGCGCTCGGCCGCCGCGAGGATCTCGGCCCGCCGCAGATGGCCGTCGCCCTTGGCCTTACGCGCCGACCGACGCCTTGTGGTGCTGACGCCTACCAAACCCAATTCCCCCTCAAACACAGCAGAACACCGGAAACCAATTTCCGCCGTGTGACAACCCCGGGGCGGATTATCCAGATTTTTCAGCCGCTCGACGCCATACCCGACCCTATAGGATTTCATCCCCTGGCGTCGTCGGCGGCTTTTTCGTAAGCGAAGCCCATGACTTCACCACGCCCCACCGTCGCCGAGACCCCCGGCGTGATGCGCACCACCGGCTGGGCCGACTACGCCCTGCTGGATTCCGGGGACGGCAGGAAGCTGGAGCGGTACGGCCCCTACACCGTCGTGCGCCCCGAGCCCCAGTGCCTGTGGTCCCCGCGCCTGGACGCCGAGACCTGGGCCAGGGCCGACGCCACCTTCGACCCCAGCGACGAGGAGGACGCCGGCCGCTGGCGCTTCCAGGGCAAGCTGCAGGACTCCTGGCCCATGTCCTGGCGCCAGGCGAAGTTCAACGCCCGCTTCACCGCCTTCCGCCACCTGGCCTTCTTCCCCGAACAGGCGGCCAACTGGGAATGGCTGGAGACGCGCATCCGCAGCGACGCCCAGAGCGCGGCCGAGCCGCCGCGGGTGCTGAACCTGTTTGGTTATACCGGGGTCGCCAGTCTGGTCTGCGCCTCGGCAGGCGCAGCGGTGACCCATGTGGACGCCTCCAAGAAGGCCATCGCCTGGGCGCGCGAGAACGCCGAACTCTCGGGCCTAGCTGACCGTCCCATCCGCTGGATCTGCGAAGACGCCCGCCGCTATGTGCAGCGCGAGGTCCGCCGGGGCTCGCGCTATGAGGGGATCATCCTGGACCCGCCGAAATACGGCCGGGGTCCCACCGGCGAGGTCTGGCGGCTGTTCGAGGATCTGCCCGAGCTTTCGGCCCTATGCGCCGAACTTCTCTCGGAAAAGGCGTCCTTCCTTATACTGAATGCTTATGCGGCGCGGATCTCCGGCGCGGCCCTGGCGGGCCTGCTGTCGGAGCGCCTGGCCGACCGCGGCGGGACCATCGAATGGGGTGAACTGGCCCTGTCCGAGCAATCCGGCGAGCGGGAGATCGGCCTGTCCTTCTATGCGCGGTGGGCTGCGTGAGCGGGCGGGTCGTCACCTCCCTGACCAATCCGACGGTCAAGGCCGTCCGCGCCTTGCACCAGCGCAAGACGCGGGACGAGACCGGCCTGTTCGTGGCCGAGGGCCTGAAGAACGTCACCGAGGGGGTCGAGACCGGCCACGCCCCGGAAATCCTGCTTTTCGGACGCGAGGCCGCCGACCATCCCCTGCTGCGCGCCGCAGCCCAGGCGACCGACAAGGCCGGCGGCGAGGTCATCGAGGTGACCCAGGACATCCTCGCCAAGGTCTCCCGGCGAGACAATCCCCAGGCCGTGGTCGGCGTCTTCCGCCAGGTGTTCGCCCCCCTCACCTCGCTGGAGCCGCGGACCGCCAAGGCCTGGGTCGCCCTGCACCGGGTGCGCGATCCCGGCAATCTGGGGACCATCATCCGCACAGCCGACGCCGCCGGCTGTGGCGCGGTCGTGCTGGTGGGGGAATGCTGCGATCCCTATTCGGTGGAAGCGGTTCGCGCCACCATGGGCTCGATCTTCGCCGTGCCCATCGCCCGGGCGAGCGAGGCCGAGTTCGCCGCCTGGCGCCGCGACTGGCCAGGTTCGGTGGTCGGCACGCTCCTGAGCGCCGAGGTGGACCATCGCAGCGCCGACTATGTCCACCCGGCCCTGATCCTGATGGGCAACGAACAACAGGGCCTGCCGCCGGACATGGCCGGGCTCTGCGACGTCAACGTCAAGATCCCCATGCGCGGCCGGGCCGACAGCCTGAACCTGTCGGTGGCCACCGGCGTGATGATCTACGCGGCCAGCTAGCTTCGGGGCTTGGTCCGGGTGGTCGGGTCGGCCACGGACGGGTTTTCCGGCCACGGATGGCGGGGATAGCGGCCGCGCATATCGGCCCGCACATCCCGCCAGGAGCCGCGCCAGAAGCCCGGCAGGTCCTGGGTCAACTGGATCGGCCGTCGGGCCGGCGACAAAAGGGCCAGCGTCAGCGGCCGGCCGGCCACCATCGGGTGCGCATTCAGGCCGAACACTTCCTGCACGCGGATCTCCACCCGCGGGCCGCCCTCGGCCTCATAGTCAATCTGCGCCCGGTTGCCGGTGGGGGCGGTCCAGTGGGTGGGCAGCTCCGCCTCGACGCGCCGCTGGAGATCCCAGGGGACGAGGCTGCGCAGGGCGCCATCCAGCAGGTCCGGCGTCAGGTCGGCGAGCCCGCGAAGGCCGTGCAGCAGCGGCGTCAGCCAGCCGTCGACTTGCGCCACCAGGGCCTGGTCCGACAGGTCCGGCCAAGTATCCGCATCCCGCTCTCGCAGGAAGGCGATCCGCTTGCGCAGCGCCGTCGCCGCCGTTCCCCAGCGCAGGGCGCCGAGCCCCTCCCGCCGCAGGCGCGCGGCCAGGGCCTGGGCGATAACTTCAGCCGGCGGATTGTCATCCAGGCTTTCGTGCAGGGCGAGCCGGCCGAGCCGCGTCAGGCGACGCACGCGGATCCGGCCACCGGGGCTTTCCTCAACCCGGTCCTCGGTCTCCAGAATGGACGCGAAGGCGTCGAGAATTTCGTCCTGCGTCAGCGGCGCGGCCAGCAGGATACGATCTCTGCGATCCCCGCCGCCGAGCTCGGCCACCGCCAGCCAGGGCTCCCGGGCCAGGACGTCGCCCGGCTCGATGAAGGCGCCGCGGCCGGTGGCCAGTTGAAACTCTCCCAAGGGTCCCCGGGCCTTGGCCACCCGCTCGGGATAGGCCAGCGCCAGCATCTGGCCGTCGCTGAGCGGCGCGCCCTTCCCGGCCCTCGTTCCCCGGATCCAGCGGTCGGCCAGGGCGCGGGCGTCCCGGGCGCGGGGCGAGCTGTCGCGGTCGAAGGCTTCCAGGCGGTGGGTCAGATGGGCTTCGCGGCCGCCCAAACTGCGCTCGGTGACCAGGGCCGCGATGCGTGCGGCGCGCAGGGCCTGTCCATGCTCGGCGGCCCGCAGGACCATGTGCGCCAGTCGCGGTGGCAGGGGCATGTCGGCGAGCGCCTCGCCATGCGGAGTCAGCACGCCGGCCTCATCGACCAGATCGGAAGAGCACACGTCTGAACTCCAGTCACGTCGTACTATCGTCTGCCGTCTTCTGCTCGAAAACAA
>CALEOQ010000007.1 GCA_937910255.1 uncultured Caulobacteraceae bacterium
GCGAGTCAGGGAGATGTGGGGAGTAGACACGAGCACTACTGATGTCGGTAGTGAGGTGATGTGAAATCAATAAAATAATTATCGTTTTGTTTTTTTGTTGTTTTTTTTTTTAGTGATACGGCGACCACCGAGATCTACACTCTTTCCCTACACGACGCTCTTCCGATCTGCGATCACCGTCTGGCCGTCCTTGCGAACCGCCAGGATGGTCGTGCCGTGCCAGTCGGGGAAGTTGGAAGAAGTCTGCGACATCCGCCGGGATGTGGCGACCAGGGCAGGTGAGGTCAAGCGCCATGGAATTTTCCGACGCCGAGGTCGAACGCTACGCCCGCCACCTGGTGCTGCGCGAAGTCGGCGGGCCGGGCCAACAGAGGCTGAAGGCCGCCCATGTGCTGATCATCGGCGCCGGCGGCCTCGGCGCGCCGGCCAGCCTCTATCTGGCGGCCGCCGGCGTGGGCCAGATCACGCTCGTTGATCCCGACGCGGCCGACCTCTCCAACCTGCAGCGCCAGGTGATCTATCGCCCCTCAGACGTAGGGACCCCCAAGGTCGAGGCCGCCGCAGCCCAGCTTGTCGCCCTCAACCCGCACGTACAGATCAACCCGGTGCGCCTGGCGCTGGACAGCGCCAACGCCGGGGGCCTGGTGGCGAGCGCCGACCTGGTGCTGGACGGCACCGACGACTTCGCCACCCGCTTTGCGGTGAACGCCGCCTGCGTGGCCCACGGCAAGCCCCTGGTCTCCGGCGCCATCGGCCGCTGGACCGGCCAGGTCGGCGTGTTCAAAGGCCAGCCCTGCTACCGCTGCCTGGTGCCCGACATCCCGCCGGACGCCGAGACCTGCGCCGCCGTCGGCGTCATCGGCGCCCTGGCCGGCGTCATCGGCTCCATGATGGCGCTCGAAGCGATCAAGGTCATCACCGGGGCCGGCGAGCCGCTGACGGGGCGGCTGCTGATCTATGACGGCCTGGCCGCGGAGACGCGGACGGTGCGGATTGGCGCTGATCCGGGGTGTTCGGTGTGTGGGGTGGAGAAGCCCTGAGGTTGCGAAGGCTTGAGAGCCTACACAGCCTTCGCGGGCCCTGATTCGGGAAGGTTGGGAACAACGTTCAAGTTTCTGAAAGCTTCACGGTCTGTTTCATCAATGTCCGGTATTAGCCCTGCCTGTGCCAAGTTCGTGAAATTGACTTTCTCAGCGGGCGGAAATTCTTTGTGTTTTCGTGACAAGGCATCGGCGTGATTTGCTAGTTCGTGAGCTAGTACGCATCCATAGAGAACAACGCAGTCGATATTGTGGGCGAGCGCCTCAAGGCTAGTAGGAAAGTTGAGGTCCGCGTGCCCATCTTTTGTCACCAGCCCGAAGTAGACCTCGGCCAATTCGTCGGCCGGGACAGGTGCCCGGGCCTTTAGCGCCTTCACGACAGTGTTTCGTGCTTCGATCGCATCGCTAACGCCGCCGACAGATTGTACGACCACAGAAAAAAGCCCAAGCAAACCACGGCTTGCGGTAATCCGTTCGTACAGAAGTTTCTCAAGCATCGGAACGGCGGTGCGGAAGGGAGGTAATGTCTCTAGATCAGCCTGGAAATGAAATTCGTGGCCCGATATCTGTGCCTCATCTCTGGCGCTGCAAAGCAAATCGTAGGTCTGTTTCATTCGACTGACGTGTTGCTGCTTTAGGACGGCGGCTGCAGCCACCGTTGCATTAGCCGCGCTCACCGCTGCGTTCGTCGCACGGAGTTCGTCCAGTCGTCGTTGGATTGTGGCGTTGTGCTTCGCTATTCCTTGGGCAGTCATTGCGCCTGCGAACGCCCCCGCCAAAGGGCCAATGATCAACTTCAGAGCGTCAAGCAGCCAGTTCGCTATTAGGTAGCCCATGGTCGCAGGTCTCGGTTGCCTAACTACGTAGTTAGTTGAACGTGTGCGCGGCGAGAGGCGACTATGCAAGCCAATGTCATTGGAGCTGTTGCTGGTGGCCGCCCCGGACAGGAAGTTCGACGTCTGCTGTGGGCTAAGGCGTAGTGATCCGTAGCATCTGCTTCCCGCAACCTATGACAAGTGTGTAGGCGCTGGGGTCTGGTTAGACATTTGCGCTTGGCTGGCCAATGACCACCTCGGACCCGCCCATGTGCTGAACGAACGCCTCGTACACACGGTCACGGAAAGTTCGGGCTTGGGGCCGCCCGGGTCCCAGCCTTCCGTCCCGAACAGGGCGTCAGCAAAGGCCTCATTCGCCTGGACGCCATCCTCAGGGAGGAACTGGTCAACGGGCAAGGGTTGGCCATCGACAACGGAACCACAGCAGCCCAGACGGACGCAGACCTCTTCCAGCAGCTTGTCGTAGGCGGCTCTCATCGCGGGATGCGTACCGGAGCCTGGGCCTTCTGCAACGGGTCGGCCAAGGTTCTGATTGGCCCCCCAAACCCCTCGACCTGACGCGCCACCGCCAATCCCCTATATGCTGTACCTGCCCGCCCACAGCCCCCAGAGCCCATGCCCCCTCGTCTGAAACCCACCCGCCTGGAATATGTCGTCGATGGGGTGCGGTTGCGCGCGCAGTTGTCGGCGGCGGCGCTGGATGCGGCGGGCGATGAGGCCGAACAGCGCACCCGGGCGCTGGACATCCTGAAACAGGCCCTGTTTCGCGGCCGGATGATCGCCAAGGAGCGGCTGGAGAATGGGGCCGGCGGCATTGAGACCGCGCGGCTGTTGTCCGGGGTCACCGATGAGGTGGTCACGGCGCTCTATGACTTCACCACCGTCCACATGATCCGGGCGCGCAATCCCACCGAGGGCGAGCGGCTGTGTGTGATGGCGGTGGGGGGCTATGGGCGGGGCACGCTCGCGCCCTTCTCCGACCTCGATCTGCTGTTCCTGCGGCCCTACAAACAGACCGCCCATGTGGAGAGCGTGATCGAGTTCATGCTCTACGCCCTGTGGGATCTGGGCTTCAAGGTGGGGCACGCCTCCCGCACGGTGGATGAGTGCGTCAAGCTCGCCCGGGAAGACTTCACCATCCGCACCTCGATCCTGGAGGCCCGGCGACTGATCGGCGACG
>CALEOQ010000008.1 GCA_937910255.1 uncultured Caulobacteraceae bacterium
GGACGACGGGACTGGAGTTCGGACGTGTGCTGTTCCGAGCTTGAGCGCGACGTGGGCTCGACGGTGACCGGCGAGGTGGGGGCCCAGGTCCGTGACGCGGACCCGCGGGCCGTCGACGGGGCGGGCGCCCACGCGAACGAGGCCTGGCTGTCCTGGCGCAAGGTTCCGGCGCCCAGGCGGGGCGAACTGGTGCGGTTGCTGGGGGAGGAACTTCGGGACGCCAAGGCCGACCTGGCCCGCCTCGTGACCCTGGAGGCCGGCAAGGTCACGTCCGAGGGGCTAGGCGAAGTCCAGGAGATGATCGACATCTGCGACTACGCCGTGGGGCTCTCGCGTCAGCTTTTCGGCCTGACCATCGCCACCGAACGGCCTGACCATCGGATGATGGAGACTTGGCACCCGCTGGGTCCGATCGGGGTGATCACCGCCTTCAACTTCCCCGTCGCCGTCTGGTCGTGGAATGCGGCCTTGGCGCTGGTCTGCGGCGACCCGGTGGTCTGGAAGCCCTCGGAGAAGACGCCGCTCACCGCCCTGGCCGTCCAGGCGGCCTTCGAGCGCGCCGCCGCCCGGTTCGGTGATGCGCCGCCCGGTCTGTCTTCGGTGCTGATCGGCGGTCGCCAGGTCGGCGAGATCCTGGCCGATGATCCGCGCCTGCCGCTCGTCTCGGCCACCGGCTCCACCGCCATGGGCCGGGCCATCGGGCCGCGACTGGCGAAGCGCTTCGCCCGCGCCTTGCTGGAACTGGGGGGCAACAACGCGGCCATTGTCGCCCCCTCGGCCGATCTAGACCTGACCCTGCGGGGCGTGGCTTTCGCCGCCATGGGCACGGCGGGCCAGAGGTGCACCAGCCTGCGCCGCCTGTTCGTCCACCAGGACGTCTATGACGCCTTTCTACCCCGGCTGAAGGCGGCCTACGCCTCCGTCGCCGTCGGCGATCCCCGCGCCGAGGGCGCCCTGGTGGGACCGCTGATCGATGAGGCGGCGGCCGACGCCATGGCGCGGGCCCTGGATGAGGCGAAGGCCGGTGGCGGCGTGGTTCATGGGGGGCAGCGGCTGGCGGGCGCCGGCGTCTATGTCCGTCCCGCCCTGGTGGAAATGCCTGATCAAGGCGAAGTGATGCTTCGGGAAACCTTTGCGCCGATCCTCTATGTGGTCCGCTATCGCGAGCTGGACGAGGCGATCGCGGCGCAGAACGCCGCTCCCCAGGGCCTGTCCTCAGCGATCTTCACCCTGGACCTGCGGGAAGCCGAGCGGTTCCTTTCGGCTGAGGGCTCAGACTGCGGCATCGCCAATGTGAACATCGGCCCCTCGGGCGCCGAGATCGGCGGGGCCTTCGGCGGCGGGAAGGAGACCGGCGGCGGCCGCGAGGCCGGCTCCGACGCCCGGGAGGCGTATATTCGCCGGGCGACCCATACGGTGGACTAAGGCGCGACCCTGGCGCCCGCCCAGGGCGTCCCGTTCGACATCTGAGGTCTGCGCCGGCGGCTTTAGCGCCCCCGGGGCGCGCGCCGGGCCCGCGC
>CALEOQ010000009.1 GCA_937910255.1 uncultured Caulobacteraceae bacterium
ACGGCAAACGAGATTACGGCGTGACTGGAGTTCAGACGTGTGCTCTTCCGATCTGCGATTCTGCTCAACTACGCCTGCCACCCGGTCGTTCTGGGCAGCGGCAACAGACAGCTGACAGCTGACTATCCCGGATATGCCTGCGCCTACCTGGAGCGACGGTTTCCCGGCACAGTTGCCCTCTTTCTACAAGGCGCCGCCGGCGATCTTGACCCCTACATCGACGTCCAGAATGACTTCGCGCCGGCGCAGGACCAGGGCGAGGAACTGGGCCGCGAAGTGGCACGTGGGGTCCTCGCCTCCGCAGGTCGGGCGCGCGGCGCGGAGGGCGTGAGGGGAGGGCAGTGGGACGGCGCCAGGGGCTGCGGGGGGCCAGGGGGGGGAGGGCGCGCACCCGGGGGGTCGGGTGGCGATCGGCCGGGGGGACGGCGATGGCCGCGTTGGTGCCCCCCAGCTCCAGCAGGGCGCGGGCGAAGCGCGTCGCCAGGCGCGGCCCGATCGCCCGGCCCAGGGCGGTGGAGCCGGTGGCCGAAACCAGGGGCAGGCGCGGATCGTCGGCCAGGGCTTCGCCCACCTCGCGCCCGCCGATCAGCACGCAGGACAGACCGGCCGGCGCATCGCCGAAGCGGGCGGCGGCGCGCTCGAAGGCGGCCTGGACGGCCAGGGCGGTCAGCGGCGTCTTCTCCGAAGGCTTCCAGACCACCGGATCGCCACAGACCAGCGCCAGGGCTGCGTTCCACGACCAGACGGCGACGGGGAAGTTGAAGGCGGTGATCACGCCGATCGGGCCGAGCGGATGCCAGGTCTCCATCATCCGGTGATCGGGCCGCTCGGTGGCGATGGTCAGGCCAAAGAGCTGGCGCGAGAGCCCCACGGCGTAGTCGCAGATGTCGATCATCTCCTGGACCTCGCCCTGGCCCTCAGAGACCACCTTGCCGGCCTCCAGGGTCACGAGCCGCGCCAGGTCGGTCTTGGCGGCCCGCAGCTCTTCCCCCAGCAGCCGCACGAGCTCGCCCCGCCGCGGCGCCGGAACCCTGCGCCAGGCCAGCCAGGCCTCGTGCGCGCGGCCGACGGCCCCGTCCACGGCCTGGGCGTCGGCGTCATGAACCTGGGCCACCCCCTCGCCGGTGACCGGGGAGACGACCTCGCGGCCGCCGCCGCGCCACAGGCTCTGCGCCACGCCCAGGCGTTCGAGGGTGGCGGCGACATCGGCGGCGGCGCCCAGGGTGGGCGCGGGCTGGAGAGACAGGGTCATGGGCATCCTTCAGGCCGTGCGGCGGGCGTGATCGTCGTCGGCGTACCAGCGGCCAAAGCGGTTGGCGAGGAAGCGGTCGAGGGGGATGTCCTCCTGCCGCACAAAGCCGCTCTGCGGCAGGTCGCCCTCGGCCAGCATGTCGGCCACCGCGCACACCGAGGCGGCCGTGGTGATCTGGATGGCGCTCATCGGCCGCCCGTCGACCGGTTGGGCGTAGACGCGGTTCACATAGGTCTCCTGCATGAGCGTCCCGGCCTTCAGCCCGCTGACCGTGACGAACACGATCACCACATCCTGCAGGGTCGCCGGCACCGCGTGCTCCAGAATGTCCTTCAGCAGGTCGCGGCGGTCGCGCAGGGCGAGGTCGTTCAGCAGGGTGCGCATGATGGCGCCGTGGCCGGGATAGCGGATGGTTCGATAGTTCAGGTTTCGCACCTGCCCCGCCAGGGTGTCGCACAGACTGCCCAGGCCGCCGGAGGTGTTGAACGCCTCATAGGCGACGCCATCGAGGGCGAAGGCCTCCAGCCCCTCCAGCGGGGCGACGTTGCGGCGCTCGCCCTGGACGATGGCCTCGCAGGGCTCGCAATACTCGTTGATGACCCCTTCGGTGCTCCAGGTCAGATTGTAGTTCAGACCCCCCGTGGGATAGCGCGGCAGGGCGCCGACCCGCAGGCGCGCCTCATGGACCTCGTCGAACCGGCGCGCCAGGTCCATGGCCACGATGCTGATGAAGCCGGGCGCCAGGCCGCACTGGGGGATGAAGGCCCCGCCTGCGCCTTCAGCCAGGGCGCGCACCTGCCGGGTGGACGCCACGTCTTCGGTCAGGTCGAGATAGTGGGCGCCGGCCGCCTTCACCGCCTGTGCGATGGGCACGGTGAGCTGATAGGGCGCGGCGCTGATCACCGCAAAGACCCCCTCCAGCCGCGCCGCCAGGGCGATGGGATCGCGAACATCGACGCAGATCCGCTCCACGCCCTCGCCCGCCCTGAGGCCGGCCAGCCGCGCCTCGTCCTGATCGATGACGGTCACCTGGTAGGCGCCCGAGGTGCGCAGCATGTCGACAATGGCCGAGCCGATCTTGCCGGCGCCGACAACGGCGATCTTTCGCATGGTGTCTGATCCTGTGGCCGAGACGTGATGGGCCAGGGTCACCGGCCAGCACGGCGGTATCAATTGTGGTATCGGCGAAATCGCGCCATATTCTCGGCGATCTGCCACCTCATTCCGGCGCAATGACCATGGATGACCTGGATCAGCACCTGCTGGCGCGCCTGCAGGAAAACGCCCGAGCCCCTGTGACCGAGCTGGCCCGCAGCCTTGGCCTCTCGCGCACCACCGTGCAGAGCCGGATCGCCCGGCTGGAGCGCCGGGGGGTGATCGCCGGCTACGCCGTGCGCACCTCCCAGGCCCATGAGCAGAGCCAGATCCACGCCTTCGTCATGTTGACGGTCCAGCCGAAGGCCGCCGGCCTGGTGGCCACGGCCATGCGCAAGATGCCCGGCGTGCGGCGCCTTCAGTCTGTGAGCGGGGTCTTCGACCTGATCGCCATGGTGTCGGCGGCCGACGTGGCGGCCATGGACGCCCTGATCGACGAGATCGGCGCCCTGGCCGGCGTGGAGCGGACCAATTCCTCCATCGTGTTGTCCACCAAGTTCGACCGCTAGCCGCGCCGCCTTCCCGGCGGTCTGGAACCCTCGGGCGCTCCGGCGGATTGGGGATCGGTCAGAAAGGGACGCGCCATGACCGACCAAAAGCCAGACACCTTCCGGAAAGACGCCGAGCGCGTGGCTCGCGATGAGCGGGACATCCAGGCCGGCATCGACCGCCAGGACGCCGCCTCCAACTCAAGCGAGGAACCCAAGGCCATGCAGGCCGGGGCCCGGGAATATCCCGCCCCGCCCCTGCCTCAGCAGCATCCGAAGAAGCCCGGCCTTGAAGCCGACCTGAAGCTTGAGCCCATGTATGACGCCCCCTTCTACAAGGGTTCTGGCAAGCTGGAGGGCTGCGCGGCCCTAATCACCGGCGCCGATTCCGGAATCGGCCGAGCCGTCGCGGTGCTCTATGCCCGCGAGGGCTGCGACGTGGCCATCGGCTATCTCGACGAGGATGAGGACGCCCAGGCCACCAAGGCGGCGGTGGAGAAGGAAGGCCGCCGGGCGATCCTGCTGCCGGGTGATGTGGCCGATCCAGACTATGCCCGCCATGCGGTGGCCAAGACCCTGGAGGCCTTCGGCCGCCTTGACGTCCTGGTGAACAACGCCGCCTTCCAGGAGCACGCCAACGATCTCGAACAGATCACCGACGCCCACTTCGACCGGACGATCAAGACCAACCTCTACGGCTATTTCTACATGGCCCGGGCCGCTGCGCCGCATATGAAGCCGGGCGCCGCCATGGTGATGACCGGCTCGGTGGTCGGGCTGCAGGGGGCTGGCGAGCTGCTCGACTACGGCATGACCAAGGGCGGCATCCACGCCTTCGCCCGGTCCCTGTCGGCCCAGCTCATGCCCAAGGGAATCCGCGTCAATGTGGTGGCCCCAGGTCCGGTCTGGACGCCGCTGAACCCGGCCGACCGGCCCGATGTCAGCAAGTTCGGGTCCGGCGTCCCCATGGGCCGTCCGGCCCAGCCGGAGGAGCTGGCCCCAGCCTATGTCTTCCTGGCGTCCCCCCAGATGTCGAGCTACATCACAGGCGAGATCCTGCCGGTTATCGGCGGCTATTGACCCCTTAAATTCGAACGGGAACACACGCCTTGGCCGAATCTGAACCGCACGCCCCGGCCAAGACGCCCCAGGCGACCTCACTTTCCCCGGTCTTCGTGCGCCGGGTGCTGTTCCTGGTCGGTGTCGGGATCGTGCTGCTGGTGGCCTGGCAGCTGATCGACGTGATGCTGCTGGCGTTCGGCGCGATCCTGGTGGCCGTGCTGCTCCGCGCCCTGGGCTCGCCGATCCAAAAGCTGACGCCCCTGAACGAGGGGCTGTCCCTGCTGGCGGCCGGCCTGCTGATCATCGCCCTGTTGACGGGCGCCGGCTGGCTGTTCGGCGCCACCGTGGCCGAGCAGGTGCAGGAGCTGCTGGAAAGCCTGCCGCAGTCGGCCGAAGAGGTGCAGGCGCGCCTGGCCGGACTGCCCTTGCCAGCCGACTTCATGGCTCAGGTCCAGACCTTCGATCTGGCCTCCGCCCGCCAGGCGGCGGGTCCCATCCAGAGCATCCTTGGTCGGGTGGGCGGCTACGCCATGACCGTGGCCGGCGCCGTGACCAACCTGGTGGTGGTGATCTTCGCCGGCATCTACCTGGCCACCAGCCCGCGGTCGTCGCGCGATGGCCTGCTCAGCCTCATTCCCGCAGGCCCGCGGGAGCCCATGCGTCACGCCATGAACGTCACCGGCGTGGCCCTGCGCCGCTGGCTTCTGGGCCAGTTCGTCTCGATGACCATTGTCGGCGTGCTGACCTGGATCGGCGTCTCGATCATCGGCCTGCCCTCGCCGGTGGCGCTCGGCCTGTTCGCCGCCATCGCCGCCTTCGTGCCCATTGTCGGGCCGGTGGTTTCGGTGATTCCCGCCGTCATGCTGGCCCTGCAGGAGGGTCCGATGATGGTGGTCTGGGCGATCCTGGTCTATGTGATCGTCCAGCAGGTGGAGAGCAACCTGACCTACCCGCTGATCCAGAAGCGGGCCGTCGCCCTGCCCCCGGCCCTGACCCTGTTCGCCGTCCTGGGTTTCGGCGTCCTGTTTGGCCCGCTGGGCGTGATCTTCGCCGCGCCCCTGCTGGTGGTGCTCTTCGTGATGGTGAAGATCCTCTACATCCGCAACACCCTGGGCGACGAGACAGAGGTCCCCGGCGAGAAGGCGGCGGAGGCGTAGCGCAAGCCGCCGCCTCGCCGCCGGCGACGCGGCAGAGTTTCCAGGTTTCTCAGAAGAAACGGCGCGCCCAGGATGGCTGACCTGGGGCCACGCCTGATCCAGAGATGACGAGCTTCCCGGGGCGGCGTAACGCGGCTCAGAACGGAAAAGGGGCGGCGTCGAGAAAGATACTTGGAGCCGGGATGGACAGGTTTCCGCCGAATTCGCCGCCGATCCCGAGTTGCTTTTTCTCGTAGGCTTCCGAGCCGTAGAGGTACGACGACATGGCCTTCAGGGCGAGCATGAGCGCCTGCAGACTGGAACCGCCATAGATTGTTCGTTCGATAGCGAGGGGTTCGCTGATCTCAAATGAGCAGGACCACTCTTCGTCAGAGGCCGCGCGCATAGGCGCATAGACCCGCGCCCAGACCTTTGTGTCGGTGTAGGAGAGATCCAGCGCGATCTCCGCAATCGGCGACATCCCACGCCCTCCAAGCTAGGTTCTGAGCGGAGGGTATCCAACCTCCCCCGTCCTAAGCCGTCGAGTCTCTCGTGGATCGCCCATTGATCAGCGGCTATCCGCCCCCAAGGATTCATCCCGCAGCACCACGATCCATCACGCGCACGACCACCACAATAGAGGGCGGCGCGGAATAGCGCTTCGGCGCGCAGGAAGAGCTAAGGGACTGCATTATTGGAGAAAATGGCGCGCCCGGAACGATTCGAACGTCCGACCCTCAGATTCGTAGTCTGATGCTCTATCCAGCTGAGCTACGGGCGCGCAGTGCCTTGCGGCAAGGGCGCGGAACCTAGTCGGCCTTTTGGGAAAGTTCAAGCCAGGGAATTGGGGGGAAGACGATTCTTCTTTGGACCCCTCAGGCGAGGTCACGCCAGCAGGGGACAGGGCCGTCCGGCCAGGGGGCGGCGGCGTGGACCCCGCGGGCCACCGCGCGGGCCAGGACGTCGGCGGCCAGGGCGCCCAGGCGGGCGATCTGGAAGTCCGGCCGCTCGCCCAGGGGCCTTTGGGCCGTGGACAGGGCGAAGACCACGTCGCCGTCGAAGGGAGCGTGGATGGGGCGGATGGCACGGGCCAGGCCGTCCTGGGCCATCACCGCCACGCGGCGGGCCTGGGCGGGCGTCAGGACCGCGTCGGTGGCCACACAGGCGATGGTGGTGTTGGTGCGGGCCTGGGGGTCGGCCTTGGCCAGGCCCCAGTCGTCGCCGGCGCCCACAAGCCCCCCTGCGCCGAGGCCGCCGAACTCGCCGTCCATCTCGTAGGGCGCGGCCCAGAAGGTCCGCCCGCCCGGCGCCACAACAGAGCCGAAACTGTTGACCGCCACCACCGCGCCGACGGCGAAGCCATCGGCGGTGACCGCCGAGGCCGAACCGACGCCGCCCTTGAGCCGACCGGCCATGGCGCCATAGCCCGCCCCGGCCGTGCCCAGCTCGAAGTCGGCGCTGGCCGCCAGCGCCGCCTGGCGGCCCAGGGCGCGATAGGGCGGATCCTCGCCCCAGGCCTTGTCGCCGCCATTGGCCAGGTCGAACAGGATGGCGGCTGGGACCACCGGCGAGGGCGGCACGGCGGCGTTGGCCACAAGCCCATAGCCGCGGCCCTGGGCGCCCAGCCAGGCGGTCACCCCGTCTGGCGCGGCCAGGCCATAGACCGAGCCGCCCGACAGGACGACAGCGTCGATGGCGTCGACCAGATTGTGCGGGTCCAGCGCGTCGGTCTCCCGGGTGCCGGGACCGCCGCCGCGGACGTCGCAGGCGGCCACGGCCCGGGCGTCGGGCAGGATCACCGTCACGCCGCTCCGCACGCGGGCGTCATGGGCCTGGCCCACCTTCAGCCCCGGCACGTCGGTGATCAGATTGCGCAGGCCCGGGCGGGCGATGCCGGGGCGGGCGATGGGTGACGTCATGGCGGCGGGCGTCCTTCTGGCTGGGTGACACAGCCAGACGGTTGTTGTCCACGCCAGCCCCGCTAAGGTGCCGCCATGATCCAAGCCAGTCCCTGGAGCGCCGTGTCCTCCCTCCCCCTGCGTCCCTTCGCCCGCCTCACCCGCCCCCTCGCGCCGGCCCTGCTTCTGCTGGCCGCCGCCTGCGCGCCAATGTCCCACACCGCAGGGGCGCCGGATGGCCCGCCGCCCGCCTCGGCCGCCCCGGGTCAGGTCATGGTGGCTGCCGCCAATCCCCTGCCGGTGGACGCCCGGCCGAGTTCGGAAGACCGTCTGTTAGGCAAAGGCTGTAGCTCTCGGTGCTCCCCGTCTCCTTCAAAGACAAAAACTCAACCTTACTCTGCAACCAGCCTCGTCCTGACGCCTCTACCCGTC
>CALEOQ010000010.1 GCA_937910255.1 uncultured Caulobacteraceae bacterium
GAGGCACTGTATCTCTGGAGTTCAGACGTGTGTTGTTTTGTTTTTTCAAGCAGAAGACGGCATACGAGATTACGACGTGACTGGAGTTCAGACGTGTGCTCTTACGATCTATGATCCGGGCTCGGCCTCGGCTGAGGCGCGTCTGAACCGGGCCGCCTCGGCGGTCTTCGAGATGGGCTCGACCTTCAAGGCCTTCACCGTGGCCATCGGCCTGGACGCCGGCGTCGCCACCATGGCCTCGACCTTCGACGCCCGCGAGCCCTACAAGCTCGGCTACCGGACCATCCACGACTATCACGCCTCCCGAAAGATCCTGAGCCTGGTGGAGGTGTTCCAGCACTCGTCCAATATCGGCACCGCCAAGCTGGCGGTGGGTGTCGGGCCTGAGCGCCTGAGCCGCTACTTCACCGCCCTGGGTCTGACCACGGCGGCCGAGGTGGAGCTGAAGGAGTCGGCCTCGCCCCTGACGCCCAAGGTCTGGAACGAGGACGCGGTGGCCTCCACCTCGTTCGGTCACGGCATGAACGTCTCGCCGCTGGCCCTGACCCGGGCCATGCTGCCCCTGCTGAACGGCGGCAAGCTGGTGCCGCTGACCATCCATAAGCGCGAGCCGGGCTTCCGGCCCCCCGCCAAGCAGGTGCTGTCGGAGACCACCTCGGCCCAGATGCTGCAGATCATGCGCGCCAACGTCACCGGCGGCAGCGGCGGCAAGGCCGATGCGCCCGGCCTGAGCGTCGGCGGCAAGACCGGCACCGGCGAGAAGTATGATCCCGAAATCCGTCGCTACAACGGCAAGCGCCAGGTGTCGTCCTTCGCAGCGGTATTCCCTTCGGATGGCCCGCTGGAGAATGACCGCTATTTCGTCCTGATCCTGCTGGACGAGCCCCACGGCACGCCGGAGACCTTCGGCTATTCCACCGGCGGCTGGGTGGCCGCGCCGGCCACCGGCAATGTCATCGCCCGGATCGCGCCGTTCCTGGGGGTCTCGCGCCATGTGGGGCCGATGGAGAACCAGCCGCGCCTGGCCTCGGTCCAGGTCCCGGTCATGGGAGGTGATCTCTGATGGCCCGGCTTTCCGACCTCGTCCGGCGCGATCTCGCCGTGGATCCGCAGGTGACCGGCGTCACCGCCGACAGCCGCAAGGTTCAGCCGGGCTATCTGTTCGCCGCCCTGCCGGGCGCCAAGGCCGACGGCGCAGCCTTCGCCGCCCAGGCCGTCGCCGCCGGCGCTGTGGCCGTGCTGTCGGCCGAGCCCCTTGAGGGCCTCGATGCGCCGGTGCTGACCTGCGCCGATCCGCGTCGCGCCTACGCCTTGGCCGCCGCCGCCTTCTGGGGCGCGCAGCCCCCCGTCGTGGTGGCGGTGACGGGCACCAACGGCAAGACCTCGGTCGCCACCTTCTGCCGCCAGATCTTCGCCAGCGCGGGCCGCAACGCCGCCAGCATGGGCACCCTGGGGGTCCTGGCCACGGGGCCCGGCCTGAACGAACAGCTGACGCCGCCGGGCCTGACCACGCCGGACGCCGCCGACGTCGCCGAGCTGATGGAGCGCCTGGCGGGCCTCGGCGTCACCCATCTGGCCCTGGAGGCCTCGTCCCACGGAATCCACCAGCGCCGCCTGGATGGGGTGGAGCTGGCCGCCGCGGGCTTCCTCAACCTGACCCAGGACCATCTCGACTATCACGGCGACATGGCCGCCTATCGGGCCGCCAAGCTGCGCCTGTTCGAAACCCTGCTGCCCCGCGGCGCTACGGCGGTGCTCAACGCCGACTCCGAGGCCTTCCCGGTCTTCGCCGCCGCCGCCATCCAGGCGGGTCAGGCCATCCTTTCGGTGGGGGAGGGCGGCCAGAGCCTGCGCCTCGACCGCCGCGAGCTGCAACCGGACGGCCAGCGGCTGAGCCTGATCCACGACGGCCGCACCTTCGACCTGCGCCTGCCCCTGGCCGGGGCCTTCCAGGCGGCCAACGCCCTGGTCGCCGCCGGCCTCTGCCTGGCGGCCGGCGAGAGCATCGAAACCGTCCTGGCCGCCCTGGAGCGCCTGGAAGGCGCGCCGGGTCGCCTGCAGCGGGTCGGCGCCGGCCCGCGGGGCGGTGAGGCCTATGTGGACTACGCCCATACGCCTGATGGCCTGGAGACGGTCCTCAAGGCCTTGCGCCCGCACACCCGCGGCCGGCTGATCGCCGTCTTCGGGGCCGGCGGCGACCGGGACGCCGCCAAGCGTCCTCTGATGGGCCAGGCCGCGGCCGAGTTGGCCGACATCGCCATCGTGACCGACGACAATCCCCGCAGCGAAGACCCTGCGGCCATTCGCGCCCAGGTCCGCCAGGGCGCGCCGGACGCCCAGGACATCGGCGATCGGCGGGAAGCCATCGCCGCGGCCGTCGCCCTGTTGCGGGACGGGGACGTGCTGGTGGTCGCCGGCAAGGGCCATGAGCAGACCCAGACCGTCGCCGGGGTCATCCACCATTTCGACGATGTGGCCGTGACCGCCAAAGCGCTGGAGGCCGTCCATGTCTGAACCGCTGTGGACCGCACGCGAGATCGCCCAGGCTATCGGCGGCCAGGTCATCGGCGACGACTTCGCCGTGAGCGGCCTGTCGATCGACAGCCGCTCGGTCGAGCCCGGCGACCTGTTCATCGCCCTGGCCGGCGCCCGCGATGGCCACAGCTTCGTCGCCCAGGCCCTGGCGCAGGGGGCGGCCGGCGCCCTGGTGTCGGCGCCGCAGGGCGGGCCGGAGATCGGCAGAGCACACGTCTGAACTCCCGTCACGTCGTAAGCTCGTATGCCGTCGTCTGCTTGAAAAAAAAAAACAATGCATGGTAATCAAGAGACCAATGACCTGGACGC
>CALEOQ010000011.1 GCA_937910255.1 uncultured Caulobacteraceae bacterium
TCGGGCGCGCGACCGCGGTCGCCTTTGCGCTTCGCGGATGGGCCGTTGCGCTGCTGGCCCGAAGTGAGCCGGGCCTTGAGGGCGCGCGACAAGATGTCGAGACCGCCGGCGGCGAGGCCCTGGTGATGACTGTCGACGTCGCCGACGCGGCCGCAGTGGCGTATGCCGCCGATCGGATCGTCGACCGTTGGGGCCGGATCGACGTCTGGGTGAACAACGCGATGGCTACGGTTTTCGGGCCGTCCGATGAGATTCCGCCGGAGGAGTTCCTCCGCGTGACACAGGTCACCTACCTCGGCGCCGTCCATGGCTCGCTCGCTGCGCTGAAGCACATGCGCAGCGCCGATCAAGGCGTCATCGTGCAAGTGGGATCAGCCTTGTCCTATCGGGCGATCCCTCTCCAGGCCCCCTACTGCGGCGCCAAGTTCGCCGTGCGGGGCTTCACCGATTCTCTGCGCTGCGAACTCCGACGGCAAGGCAGCCGCGTCAGCCTAACCATGGTCCAGCTGCCGGCCGTCAACACCCCGCAGTTCGACTGGTCGCGAACGCACATGCCCCACCGCCACCGCCCGGTCGGCCAAGTCTATCAACCCGAGGCCGTTGCAGAGAAGATCGTGCGCGCGGCGACGTCTCGCACTCGCGAAACGTGGCTCGGGTGGACAACCATCCAGGCGATCCTGGGCGGTATGATCGTGCCAAACTGGCTCGATCGCTATCTCGCCAGGACCGCCTACGATCCGCAGATCGCGAGGGAAACGAGCGCCAATGGACCTGACATCCTGTTCGATCCGGTGTCAGAAGACCAAGGCCCGCGCGGCCGGTTTGGACAGACCGCCAAGTCCCGGGTGGCGGGCTTTGATCCCCGGGTCGTTCGCATAACCTTCGCCACAGTCTTGCTGCTTGCCGCTTTCCTCGTGGGATGGGTGGCGGGCGAAGTCATGTAAGACAAGTCCCCCGGACAGTTGGGCCGCCGGCGCCTAGCCGTGGCGCGCGAACACCCGCGTCTTTCCGCCCGGGAGCAGAAGGAGCGTCTGATAGGGCTCCTTGCGTCCGTCAGGGGTCTCCATGCCGGGCGAGCCCAGCGGCATGCCAGGGACGGTGATTCCCAGCGCCTTCGGCCGTTCTTTCAGGAGGCGGCCGACGTCAGCGGGCGGGACATGGCCTACGGTCACGTAGCCGCCGATCGTCGCGATATGGCAGGACGAGAGCTCGAATGGAACGCCGTGGCGCTTGCCGATCGGCGTGACGTCTTCGACGTTGACCACCTTCGGCCGGTACCCCGCCCGGGTCATGGTCGTGATCCAGCCCTTGCAGCATCCGCACGAGGCGGTCTTGTAGATGGTCAAGAGCGGCGGCGCAGCCGCCCAGGCCTGCGGCGCGGCCAGGACGGCTGCGGCGGCGGCAAGCAGGTTACGGCGAAGAATCATCGAATATCAGCCTCCAACTGTCAGCGCCGGCCGCCGCAACAGGATGCCCTAGCGGCCGGCGCGGCTTCCCCAGCCTCCTGCGGGGTGTAGCCCGCCTCCCGAATGGCGGCGCGCACGACCGGGCCGGCCGCCGTCGTCGCGATCTCAACTGACTTGCTCTGCAGATCGACGGCGACCTCGGCTGTCGGATCCACGCCTTTCACAGCCGCGGTGATCGCCTGCACGCAATGGCCACAGCTCATGTCGTCGATTTGGTAGCGAAGCATGGGAATCTCCTCAGTCAAAGCCTCGCCCAAACAGATAGGGTTTCCCACGATAGGAAGGTCAAGGGCCCGCGATCTCTAGAGACGTTCGAGGATCGTCTTCATCTGCTTTATCTCCCGAGTCTGCGACGCGATGATGCCGTCTGGCCCGTAGCAGAGGTCGCGCAGTTCCGAATCCTTGAGCGAGGCCTCCTGGCACATCAACAGTGCGCCCGAATGGTGCGGAATCATCGACTGCACGAACTGGCGATCACCGACGAGGCCCTGCGCCCGAATGCCGATTAGCGAGAGCACGAAGATGGCGACGAAGGCGACGTGCAAAAGCACGTTCAGCTTCGAGTTCATGTACATGGACTTCATCGTCAGCAACATGACGACGGCCATCGGGGCCCACATCACGAGCGCCATGTAGAAGAAATTGATATTCTGGATGAATTCGCCCCAGCTGAATATCATCGTGAACATGGCGAAATACATGATGGCCAGACTCAGAGCCAGATTGACGGCGAGCATCACATAGTGGTGTCGCCCTTCCTTCGCGCTCATGGTGGGTTCGTCGTGGTGGGCCTGTTTCACATCAACCTCCTGAGCGGCGTTGCTTCATAGCAACTCAAAACCAAGCTCTCAGGCCCACGATGAAGCGCGTGCTCTCCACGTCT
>CALEOQ010000012.1 GCA_937910255.1 uncultured Caulobacteraceae bacterium
GGCGGCGGCGAGGGCGGCCACGGCGCGAGGGTAGCCGAGGGCGAAGGCGGAGAGCAAGATCGAGACCCAGACGACACTGAGGCCGACGAGGCCGCCGCCACGGAGCCTGGGCCGGACGCCGCCGACGGGCGCCACCTCTACCGGGATCTGCTCCAGGTCCGCGCGAGGGATCTGACTCCCCGGCTGAAGGGCGCCCACAGCCTGGGGGCCAGCGCCATCGGCCCGGCCGCGGTCAAGGCCAGCTGGCGTCTCGGGGACGGGTCTCGCTGGACCCTGGCGCTCAATCTCGGCTCGGAGCCCGCAGAGCTGCCTGACGCGCCCCGGCGCGTTGCCGCCGCCACGGTGGGCGAGGGTCTGGATGACGACGGAGCCCTTTCGCCTGCCAGCCTCATCGCCTGGCTGGAGCCTCGGCGGTGAGCGAGACTGAGCTCGAGGCCTTCGCGACCGAGGCCGGGGTCCTTATCGAGTGGGAGGACGTCCACGGGGCGCCGCGGCGCACGCCGCCCGAAACCCTTCGCGCTGTGCTGGCGGCCCTTGGCCTGCCCGCCGCGACGGCCGATGAGCTGCGCGACAGCCGTGAAAAGCTCCGCGCGGCGGCGCCGCCGGACTTCATCACCGCCGAGGTCGGACAGCCTTTCCAGCCGCTGGGCGGTCCATGCGGTTCGACCGCGCGCCTGAGGCTGGAGGATGGCGGGCGTCTCGACCTCGCCCTGGATCCCGCCACGGGGTTGACCCGCGGGGGCCTGGAGACGCCGGGCTATCATCGGCTTGAGGTCGGGGACCGGATCATCACGGTGGCGGTGGCGCCGGCGCGGGCCTTTGGTCTCGACGATCTGGCGCCTGGTCGGCGCCTCTGGGGCTTGGCGGTGCAGCTCTACGCCCTGCGTGGACGCGACCCGCGCCCGTTCGGAGACTTCGGCGACCTCGCGGGCTTTGCAAACGCCGCCGGCCGTCGGGGCGCCGCGGCCCTGGCCATCAGCCCGGTCCACGCCCTGTTCGCCGCCGACCCCGAGAGGTTCAGTCCCTACGCCCCTTCCAGCCGCCTGTTCCTGAACGGCCTCTATGCCGATCCGGCCGCCGTGTTGGGCGACGAGCTTGGCGATCTGGGCCATGAGCCGGCCGACGGGGATCTCGTGGCCTGGTCGACCGCCATCCCCCAGCGCATGGCGGCCCTGCGTCGACTCCATGCGCGGTTCCTGGCCTCGGGCCCGGCGGACCTGAAGGCTGATCTGCAGACCTTCGAAGCCGAGGGTGGCGAGGATTTGCGCGGCCACGCCCGCTTCGAAGCAATCCACGGGACCTTCTTCGCCCGCGACGGCGCACGGGGCTGGCCGGAATGGCCGGAGGACCTCCACGATCCCGCCAGTCCGGCGGTGGCCGCCTTCGCCGCCGAACATCAGGACGAGGTCGCCTTCCACATCTTTGTCCAATGGCTCGCCGACCGGAGCCTGGCGCGCGCCCACGAGGCCGCCCAGGCCGCAGGCATGCCGGTGGGTCTGATCACCGATGTGGCGGTCGGCATGGACCCCGGCGGCAGCCACGCCTGGTCGCGGCCGCAGGACCTGCTGGCCGGCCTCAATATCGGCGCGCCGCCGGACGCCTTCCAGGCCAAGGGCCAGGACTGGGGGGTCACCACCTTCTCGCCCCGCGCGCTCGCCGCCAGCGGCTATGAGGGATTCCTGGCCACCCTGCGCTCGGCCATGCGCCATGCCGGCGGGGTGAGGATCGACCACATTCTGGGGCTGCGCCGGCTCTGGGTGGTGCCCCATGGGGCGGGGCCGACCGAGGGCGCCTACCTCACCTATCCGATGCAGGACCTCATGCGGCTGATCGCCCTGGAGTCCCACCGCCAGGGGGTCCTGGTGATCGGCGAAGATCTGGGGACGGTCCCGGCCGGACTGCGTGACACCCTGGCCGAGGGCGGCGTGCGCGGCATGCAGGTGCTGCTGTTCGAGCAGGACGAGGCGGGCGCGTTCAAGGCGCCTGAGCAGTGGTCGCGCCGGGCCTGCGCCATGACCACCACCCACGACCTGCCGCCCATCGCCGGCTGGTGGCGCGGGACCGACATCGACTGGCGGGTCCAGCTTCAGCCCGACGCCGATGAAGACCAGGCGCTGGCCCTGCAGTCCGAGCGCGAAACGCAGCGGACCGCCCTGTGGGTCGCCTTCTGTGCGGCGGGCTGCGCCGAGGGCGACCGCCCATCGGCCGACCAGACCGGTCCGGTCGTCGACGCCGCCATCGGCTTCCTGGCCAAGACCCCCTCCGAACTGGCGATCCTGCCCATCGAGGATCTGCTGGGCCTGGAGGCGCAGCCCAACCTGCCCGGCACCACCACCGAACACCCCAATTGGCGCAGACGCCTGGCAGGGCCAGCCGAGGCGCTGTTCGACGCGCCCGGCCCGGCCGGCCGGATCGCCAGCCTGAACAAAGCGCGGCCCCTATGACCCCCACGGCGACCTACCGGCTGCAGTTCCATGCCGGTTTCACCTTCGCCGACGGGGCGGCGCTCGCGGGCTATCTCCGCGACTTGGGCGTCAGCCATGTCTACGCCTCGCCCATCGCCGTGGCCCGGGCCGGGTCCACCCATGGCTATGACGTGGTCGATCCCACCGCCATCAACCCGGCGCTCGGCGGCGAAGACGGCTTCCGCCAGATGGCGGCGGCGCTGAAGGCCGAGGGCATGGGGATCATTCTCGACATCGTGCCGAACCATCTCGCCGTCGGCGGGTCAGACAACGGCTGGTGGCTCGACGTGCTGGAGAAGGGCGAGGCCAGCGCCTTCGCCCAGCTGTTCGACATTGACTGGCGGCCCCGCGACCCTGCCCTGCAGGGCAAGGTCCTGGCCCCGTTCCTCGGCGCGCCCTATGGCGAGGCCCTGGCGGGCGGCGACATCCAGCTCGAAGCTGGTCCTGATGGATCGCTCTGGGCCACAGCCTACGGGCATCACCGGTTTCCGATCCGCGCGGCCGATCGTGCCGAGGTCTTTAAGCTCGGCCTTGAGGCCTACGACCCCGCCAAGGAACCGGGCCGCGCGCGCCTTCACGCGTTGCTGGAGCGACAGGCCTATCGCCTGGCCTGGTGGCAGAGCGCGGGCGATGAGATCAACTGGCGGCGTTTCTTCGACATTACCGAACTGGCCGGCGTCCGCGTGGAGATCCCCGAGGTCTTCGACCGCATCCACGCCCTGCCGCTTCGCCTCTATGCCGAGGGCCTGATCGATGGCCTGCGCATCGACCATATCGACGGCCTGGCCGACCCGGCCGGGTACCTGACCCGTTTGCGAGGCGAACTGGCGAAACTCGAAGCCGCCAGACCCACGGGCTCGGCGCCCGGTCCAGCCTATCTGGTGGTGGAGAAGATCCTGGCCGAGGGCGAAGCCCTGAGCCGCGACTGGGCCTGCGACGGGACCACCGGTTATGAGTTCATGGACGGCGTCTCGGCCCTGCTCCATGAGTCGGACGGCGCCGCCCCCCTCGCCGCGCTCTGGGGTGAGATCAGCCGGCACGAGGGCGACTATGCCGACGAAGAACATGCCGCCCGGCTGGAAATCCTCACCCACGGCTTCGCCGGTCAGGTCGACGCCGTCGCCGGCGCCTTCCACGATCTGGCCCGCAGTGATCTGCGAACCCGCGACCTGACCCAGGGCGCCCTGCGCCGCGCCATCACCCAGCTGCTCACGGGCTTTTCGGCCTACAGGCTCTATGGCGAGGGCGAGGCGCTTTCCCGGGGCGAGGCCGACATCCTGGCGCAGGCCATGGCCAAGGCGCAGGCGGCCATCGCGCCCGCCGACCGGCCGGCCCTCGACCAGATCGAAGCCGGGCTGAGCGGCGGCGGGCCGGGGGCGCCTGACGCCCGACGTCGGGCCCTGCAGCGGTTCCATCAGCTCAGCGCCCCGGTGGCGGCCAAGTCGGCGGAGGACACCGCCTTCTACCGCTATCTGCGGCTGATCTCGCGTAACGAGGTGGGCTCCTATCCCGGCCGCCTGGCCAGCGACGCCAGCGAATTCCACGCCGCCAATCTGGCCCGGGCCGACGCCTGGCCCGCCAGCCTGCTCACCACCGCCACCCACGATCACAAGCGCGGCGAAGACGTGCGCGCCCGGCTGGCCGTGCTCAGCGAACGCCCGGACGCCTGGGCGACCTGGGTAGGTCGGAACAG
>CALEOQ010000013.1 GCA_937910255.1 uncultured Caulobacteraceae bacterium
CGAGATCAACCTGTCGTCGAACTCCGACGGTCCGCTGCAGTGGATCACCGGGCTCTATCAGTACCACCAGGACTACTCGCAGCCCCAGGGCCTGCGCGTCCTGGGTGATCCCGCCATGCTGAACCCGGTCAGCCTGGCGACGGGCGGTCTCGCGCCGCCCAACCCGGACGGCAACTATCTGTTCGTCGACGGGACCCTGGCGGTCGACTCCTACGCCGTCTTCGGCCAGATCGACTACGATCTGAACGAGGAATGGACCCTGACGGCCGGCCTGCGCTGGTCCAAGGACGAGAAGACCGGCACCGACTTCGCCCGCTATGTGTCGCGGACCAACACCACCACCACGGTTCTGGCGCTCGGCGGCATTCCGCCGGCAGTCGGCCAGGGCCTTGCGGTCGACTTCACCACCTTCGTGGTCTGCGGCGGCCCGACCATCGCCTCATGCCAAGCCAACCCGCTCTACAGCAACCTTCGGGCGGCGCCGGGCGGCGGTCTTGAGCGGGACCTGAGCGCGGAATACGACGCCTTCACCGGCACCCTCGGGGTCCAGTGGCAGCCCGACATCGACACCAACGCCTATCTTCGTTACAGCCGCGGCTACAAGTCGGGCGGGTGGCTGGCCTCCAACGGCCTGACGCCCTTCCCCTATGCCGATGCTGAATATGTGGACAACTACGAGCTGGGTCTGAAGAAGACCTGGGGCGGCGTGTTCCAGCTCAACAGCGCCCTGTTCTACGCCGACTACCAGGGCTTCCAGGCGCCCCTCACCGTGGTGCTGAACTCGACGACAGGGTCCACGGGCACCCAGTTCCTCAATCTGGAGGCTCGCAACTGGGGTCTTGAACTCGAAGCCCAGTGGGCGCCGATCCAGGGCCTGCAGCTCTTCGGCAGCTACGCCTATATCAACGCCGAGATCACCGAAGGCTGCTGCTATGTGGACACCAATGATCCCACGGCCGCTCAGCCGGGGGCTCGCCCGGTGGGCGCGCCGCTGCCCAATGGCAGCCGTAACCAGAGCCTGGTCGGCAGCCGCCTGCCCATGACGCCGGAACACAAGATCAATGTGGGCGGCAACTACACCATGGACTTCACCCCCGGCAGCCTGACCCTGGGGGCCACCTACACCTACACCGATGACATGCAGACCGGCGTGTTCGGCTCGCCGCGCTACACCGCGCCGTCGAACGAGATCGTCGATCTGCGCGCCATCTGGAAGGATGTGGAGGATCGCTTCACGATCATTGGCTATGTGAAGAACGCCACCGATGAGGTCGCCTATCAGAGCTCGACGCCGAGCTCCCTGACGAGCATCGGCACCTTCCGCCAGACCGTTAAGCTCAACTTCCCCCGCACCTTCGGGGTGGAGCTGCAGTACCGCTTCTAAGCGCGACGGGTTTCTAGAAACAGACTGGGCGGCGCGGACTTCCGCGCCGCCCTTTTTCTTGGCCGCCGAGGATCCCTGGGCCGGGCCGACGAACAGGGCCGCATAGTCCAGATGGATCATGCGGCGCAGGACCAACCCGTGGTGGAGGAGGTGCGACAGGTTTGCACAGTCCTATTCTCAGGGGTTCTCCATCATGCGTTTGTTTGCAGCCGGCCTTTCGGCCCTCGTTATCGCCTTCGCCGCGCCCGCTGGCGCGGCCCTGGCCCAGGCGGCCGACAGCACCGTCACCCTGGCGGACGGCACGACCATCGTGACGACCTTCCGGAGCCTGAATGACATCACCATCAAGATCAGCGGCGGGCCGGATTTCGGGTCCAATCCGGCGACGGTGAACTTCACCAGCGTCGTCCCCGGCTCCAGCGTGATCGACTATACCGGCACCATCAGTCAGGGCGGCTCGACCACCCCCTTCACCTGCAAGGTCAACACCGTGACCCAGGCCGTGACCGGCACAGGCGCTTGCGCCGTGGCCTTCGGCCAGCCGTCCACATCCCCGCCGGTGACGCCCCCGGTGACGCCTCCGGTGACGCCTCCGGTGACGCCGCCGGTCACCCCCCCGACGACGCCGACGACGCCCACCACGCCGACCACGCCCACCACGCCGCCGACGACACCCACAACGCCGACCACGCCGACCACACCGACTACTCCGACTACTCCGACCACGCCCCCGACGCCGCCGGTGATCGATGACGGCTCCATCACCGTGACCAATCCGGACGGTTCGGTGGTGAAGCTGTCGGTTCCCGAGCAGCAGCTGATCACCTTCGCCGAGGCCGACCAGCTGTTCATGGCCCTGATCGGCGACCGGATGCAGATCGGCAGCCTGGAAGGCTTCGTGAACGGGCGTCTGCGGGCCATCGGCATGGCGGCCCTTCAAGCCCAGCTGCCGATGCTGCGCACCGACAATGGCGACTATCGCGGGGCCTCGGCCGGCGGATCGACGCCCTCGGCCGGCGCCTGGATCAATGCGACGGGTTCCTATGTCGAAGACCAGCGGGCCGGCTCGGCCCAGGACGGCTATGGCGGCGCCGTGGCGCTCGGCCTCGACGTCACCGCGGGCGATGCGATCCTGGGGGGCTATGTGGCCCACAGCCGCACGGACCTGGAAGGGCCTGCGGCCACCTATGAGACCGACGGCTGGAACGGCGGCCTCTACGCCAGCTGGTCGCAGGACCCGATCCTGCGCCTGACGGCCTCGGTGGGTTACGGCGCCTTCGATGTCGAGTATGGCCGCAACGCCGGCGCCCTGCGCAGCTTCGGGACCACCGAGCGGACCCAGGTGTTCGGCTCGGTGGCGGTGGAATCCCAGCAGGCGCTGGGCGACAGCTGGGTGGTCATCCCCAGCCTCGGCCTGGCTTCGTCCTCGTCCGAGACCGACGCCTATCAGGACAACGCCAACCGGCCGATCGCCGGGAACAAGGTCGACATGACCGTGGTCTCCGGAGGGGCTTCGCTGTTCTACACCGGGGCGGCCTGGCTGCCCTATGTGTCGGCGAGCTTCAACCACCAGACCGACGACGCCCCGGGCGTGGACCGGGACTACGGCCTGATCGGGGCTGGCGTCGCCATTCCGGTGGCTGAGCGCTTCAGCATCGCCTTCACCGCCCAGGCCCTGGTGGGCAAGTCCAACGAGACCCAGTCGACCTTTGGCGTGACCCTGCGCCGGGCCTTCTGATCCCCATGTGGCGGCGCCTGACACCCCTGTTCCTGGCGCCGCTGCTGATCGCATCCCCCGTCGCCGCCCGACACGCCGACCCCCTGGGTGATGGATGGATGCGGTTCGAAGTGGCGGCGGCGGGGCGAACCCTCGCCGCCGCCATGCCGTCTGCGGCGCAGACAGATCAGGTTCTGACCATCGTGATCGAAGGCGACGGCCGGGCCCATGACCGGCATGGCCGGGCCAGCCCAGATCCGACGCCGGACAAGGCGGTGGGACAGGAGCTCGCCAAGGCCTGGCCTGGGTCCGCCGCCTGGCTGGGGCGGCCCTGCCAGTATGTGCAGGACGCCGCCTGCGAACCCGCCGACTGGACCACCCACAGATTTTCCGAAGAGGCGGTGGCCATGACGGACGCCGCGGTCAGCGCCCTGATGTCCAGGGCGCAGGCCGAGCGCGTGGTTCTGGTGGGATGGTCCGGCGGCGGGGTGATGGCGACGCTGGTGGCCGCGCGGCGAGACGATGTCGCCGGTCTGGTGACGATCGCTGCGCCCCTGGACCTTGCGGCCTGGACCCGCAGCCGGGGTCTAAGCCCGTTGCAGGGTCTCGACCCCGCCGACCTGCCGCCGATCACGGCTGCGCAGGTGCATCTGACCGGCCCCTTCGCTCCGCTCGTGCGGCCGGCCGTGGTCAGGGAAACGGCCCGGCGCCTGGCCGGGCCGCAGGGCCAGGTGGCGACCTGGCCCGAACGTCATGACTGTTGCTGGGTCGCCCGCGTCGAGGAGATCGCCGCGGGCTTTGAAGCCCAGCCTTGAGGCTACTTACCACCCAGCGTCGCGCGCAGCATCCAGGCGTGCTTCTCGTGGGCTTCCAGCCGATCAGTTATGATGCCGGCGCTGGCCTCGTCGTCGGCCTTCTGGGCGAGCGCAAGGGCGTCGCGGCAGGTGGCGATGACCGTCTCGTGGTCGGCGGTCAGGGCCTGCAGCATCGACTGGGAGTCGCCCTCGGGGTCGCCGTCCTTGATCGAGCTGAGATTGCCGAAGGCGCCATAGCCCTGCGGGGCCAGTTCGCCGAGGGCGCGGATACGCTCGGCCACATCGTCGATGGCCTGCCACATCTCGGTGTACTGCTCCATGAAGAGCGCGTGCAGCGACGAGAAGTTGGGGCCGCGGACGTTCCAGTGGAAGCCGTGGGTCTTGAGGTAGACGGCATAGGTGTCGGCCAGCATCTTGGAGAGGGCCTGGGCGACGGCCTTGCGATCGCTTGCGTCGAGGCCGGTCTTGATCTTCTCGACCATGAAATAGCTCCTTTTTGTCGGTTACGGCTCAGCTTGCTGTCGAACGGCTGGGCCTAGGCAGGGGTTCCGCCCTGGGGCGCCGCGGCCTGGGCGTCGGCCCTGGCCCAGGCGCGTTCGTGGAAGGCGAAGGCGATGGTCTGGAACAGAGGCTCCACCATGCCGATGGCCAGCGCCGCCCGCCAATCCCGGGTGAGTACGTAGGCCACGGTGAAGGCCACGATCAGGTGCATGACGCTGTAGGTCAGGGTCTTGGCGACGGTGCGTTTCATCGTCTCAATCTTTCGTGTCGACGATTTCCATATAGTGCATCAATGGCCCGAGGGAAGGGTTAGTTGCAATCGGTTCGCAAAAAAGTTTGCGCCCGTTCAGGCATGAAAAAAGGGCCGCCCCGGCTGGAGCGGCCCTTTCGTCGTCACGTTGGCGTTCGGCTTAGAAGATTTCGAACAGGCCCGCCGCGCCCATGCCGCCGCCGACGCACATGGTGACGACGCCGTACTTGGCCCCGCGACGCTTGCCCTCGTACATGATGTGCGCCGTGCAGCGGGCGCCGGTCATGCCGTAGGGGTGGCCGATGGAGATGGCGCCGCCCGAGACGTTCAGCTTGTCATTGGGGATGCCCAGTGTGTCGCGGCAATAGAGCAGCTGCGAGGCGAAGGCCTCGTTCAGCTCCCAGATGTCGATGTCGTCGATCTTCAGGCCATTGCGGGCCAGCAGCTTGGGGATGGCGAAGACCGGGCCGATGCCCATCTCCTCAGGCCCACAGCCGGCCACGGCCATGCCGCGATAGGCGCCCAGCGGCTCCAGGCCGCGCTTCTCGGCTTCCTTGGCTTCCATCAGCACCAGGGCCGCGGCGCCGTCGGACAGCTGGCTGGCGTTGCCGGCGGTGACGAACTTGCCTTCCTGGACATAGCGGCCGCCCTTGAACACCGGCTGCAGCTTCTGCAGGTCGGCCAGGGTCGTCTGGGGACGGTTGCCCTCGTCCTGGGCGATGGTGACTTCCTTTTCCGACGCCTGGCCGGTGGCCTTGTCGAACACCATCATGGTGGTGGTCATCGCCACGATTTCCTGGGCGAAGCGGCCCTCGGACTGGGCCTGGGCGGTGCGCTGCTGGGACTGCAGGGCGTATTCATCCTGGGCCTCGCGGCTGATCTTGTAGCGATCGGCGACGATCTCGGCGGTCTCGATCATCGAGACCTGCAGTTCCGGCACGTGCTCGGCCAGCCATTCGTCGCGGGCGCGGAACAGGTTCATCTTGTCGTTCTGGACGAGCGAGATGGACTCAAGGCCAGCCCCGATGGCCATCGGCGCCCCATCATGGGTGATGTACTTGGCCGCGGTGGCCACGGCCATCAGGCCCGACGAGCACTGGCGATCCATGGACATGCCGGCGACGCTGACCGGCAGGCCGGCCCGCAGGGCGGCGTTGCGGCCGATGTTCTGGGCCGTGGTGCCCTGCTGCAGGGCCGCGCCCATCACCACGTCGTCGATCTCGGCCGGATCGACCTTGGCGCGGGCCACGGCCGCGGCGATGGCGTGGCCGCCCAGGGTGGGGGCGGTGGTGTTGTTGAAGGCGCCGCGATAGGCCTTGCCGATGGGGGTCCGGGCGGCGGAGACGATGACAGCTTCACGCATGGAAGGATCCTGCTTCTCTGAGAAGTTCGGGGAGGAGTCTTAGAGGTCTTTGAAGGACTTGCCTTCGGCGACCAGCTTTTCGAGGAGGGGCGAGGGCTTGAACTGATCGCCCATCTTGGCCTGGAATTCCTGCATCTTGGCCAGCACCTTGGGCAGGCCGACATGGTCGCCGTACCACATGGGCCCGCCGCGATAGACCGGCCAGCCGTAGCCGTTCTGCCAGACCACATCGATGTCCGAGGGGCGGATGGCCTTGCCCTCTTCGAGGATTTTCGCGCCCTCATTGATCATCGGATAGATGCAGCGCTCGAGGATCTCCTCGTCGGTCACCTCACGGGGATTGGCCCCGGTCTTGACGATGAAGTCCTTGATCACCTGCTCGGTGACCGGCGAGGGCTTGGCGTTGCGGGCCTCGTCATAGTCGTAATAGCCGGCGCCGGTCTTCTGGCCGCGGCGGTCCATCTCGCACAGGACGTCGCGGATGCTCTCGCCCTTGGAGCGCTCCTTGACCCAGCCGATGTCCAGGCCGGCCAGGTCGCTCATGGCGAAGGGCCCCATGGGGAAGCCGAAATCGTAGAGGACGCGGTCGATGTCCCAGGGCATGGCGCCTTCCATGACCAGCTTCTGCGCCTCGCGCTGGCGCTGGCCGAGGATGCGGTTGCCGACGAAGCCGGGGCAGACGCCCACCAGGACCGCCACCTTGCCGATCTTCTTGGCCAGCTTCATGGAGGTGGCGATCACCTCCTTGCTGGTGTGGTCGGCGCGGACGATCTCCAGGAGCTTCATCACATTGGCCGGCGAGAAGAAGTGCAGGCCGATGACGCTTTCCGGGCGCTTGGTGACCGCGGCGATCTCGTCGATGTCCAGGCCAGAGGTGTTGGTGGCCAGGATCGCGCCGGGTTTGCAGATGGCGTCCAGCCTGGTGAAGATGTCCTTCTTGATGTCCATGCGCTCGAACACCGCCTCGATGACGAGGTCGACGTCGGCCAGGGCCTCCATCTCCAGGGCGCCGGTGATCAGGCCGCAACGCTCTTCCACCTGATCGGCCGTGATGCCGCCGCGCGAGGCGGTGCGCTCATAATTCTTGCGGATGGTGGCCAGGCCTCGGTCCAGGGCCTCCTGCTTAACCTCGATCAGCACCACCGGGATGCCGACATTGGCGAAGTTCATGGCGATGCCGCCGCCCATGGTGCCGGCGCCGATGATGCCGACCTTGTTCACCGGAATGACCGGCGTGTCGTCGGCCACGTCAGGGATCTTCTGGGCCTGACGCTCGGCGAAGAAGGCGTAGCGCTGGGCCGCTGACTGCGGGCCGCTCATCAGCTCGTTGAACAGCTTGCGCTCGGTGGCGAGGCCCTCTTCGAAGGGCTGGTTCACCGCCGCTTCGACGCAGCGGATATTGTATTCCGGGGCCAGGAAGCCGCGGAACTTCCGCGCATTGGCCTTGCGGAAGGTCTCGAAGATCTCGGGCTTGCCCTTGGCGGCGTCCAGCTTCTCGTTCTGGTCGCGGATCTTGGCCAGCGGCCGCCCCTCGGCCACCACCTTGCGGGCGAACGCGATGGCCTGTTCGCGCAGCTTGCCCTCTTCCACCAGCTCATCGACCAGACCGAGGCTGGCGGCCTCCTTGGCCGGCACGTGGCGGCCTGACGTCATCATGGACAGGGCGTTCTCCACCCCGACGACGCGGGGCAGGCGCTGGGTGCCGCCGGCGCCGGGCAGCAGGCCGAGATTCACCTCCGGCAGGCCCAGGCGGGCCGAAGGCACGGCCACGCGGTAGTGGGCGCAGAGCGCCACCTCCAGGCCGCCGCCCAGGGCGGTGCCGTGGATGGCGGCAATCACCGGCTTGGACGCGCCTTCGATGACCTCTTGCACGTCAGCCAACTGGGGATCGGCCATGGCCGAGCCGAACTCGGTGATGTCGGCGCCGGCGATGAAGGTGCGCCCCTCGCAGACCAGCACGATGGCCTTGGCGGCGCCGTCGGCGTCGGCCTGCTTGAAGGCCTCGAACAGCCCTTTGCGGACGGCGGCCGACAGGGCGTTCACCGGCGGCGAGTTCAGGGTGATGACGGCGACGTCGCCGTCGAGGGTCAGGTCGGTGACCGGATTGATCTGGCTCATGCGCGTCCTCGAATTTCGTTGGGGCCGCTTCTCGGACGGGCGACCTGGCTGATTCAAACGCGTGTTATAGGCCTGACAGGATGGGGCTGAGTCAATCGGCCTCGCCCCCGAACACGGCTCGCCGGCCTCACGCTAGGGCAGGCGGGACAAGGGAAACGCATAGGCAAAGGAGGCGCATCATGGCGCTCGATCTCTTCACCCTCAAGGGGCGCACAGCCCTCGTCACCGGCGGCTCGCGCGGCATCGGCAAGATGATCGCCGCCGGCTTCCTGGCCCAGGGGGCCAAGGTCTATATCTCGTCGCGCAAGGCCGACGCCTGCGACGCCGCCGCCGAGGAGCTGTCGCAGGGCGGCGGGACCTGCATCTCCCTGCCGCAGGACGTGTCCTCCGTCGCCGGCTGCCAGGCCCTGGCCAAGGCCATCGAGGAGCGGGAGGACAAGCTCGACATCCTGGTCAACAACGCCGGCGCCGCCTGGGGCGCACCCTTCGAGGAGTTCCCCGAGCACGGCTGGGACAAGGTGATGGACCTGAACCTCAAGTCCCCCTTCTTCCTCACCCAGGCCCTGCACGTGGCCCTGAAGAAGGCCGGGACCCATGACCAGCCGGCCAAGGTGATCAACATCGCCTCGATCGACGGCATCCGTCTGAACCCGCAGGACACCTATTCCTATCATGCGTCCAAGTCGGGGCTGATCTATCTGACCCGCCGGCTGGCCGCCCGCCTGATCGCCGACAACATTGTGGTCAGCGCCATTGCGCCGGGCGCCTTCGCTTCGGAGATGAACCGCACCGCCCGCGACCATGGGGATGCGGTGGCCAAGGCCATCCCCGCCCGCCGCATCGGCCGGGACGAGGACATGGCCGGCGCCGCCATCTATCTGGCCAGCCGGGCCGGAAACTATGTGGTGGGCGAGACCATCGCGGTGGACGGCGGCGTGGCCCTGGCCACGGTCGGCGCCATCGGCTGAGGCGGCTTGTCCCAGAACCGGCGTGACCTCCGCTTTACCTTTGCGTCAAGGTGTAGATAGAGAGGGGGCTGCGCCGGTTCCTGGGTCTCCCCACGCAGGGCCGCCGAGGATTGGAGCCGTCATCCCCATGGGCGAACGGAACGTCGCGCGCGCGACGGATCGATACGAAAAGAAGCGCGAGGACATCCTCGACGCCGCGACGGTGATCCTCAACCAGCTGGGGGTCAAAGGCCTGACTCTGAGCGTCGCGGCCGGCGCCGTCGGCCTGTCGACCACCAGCGTCACCTATTATTTCAAGCGCAAGGACGACCTGGCCGCGGCCTGCCTGATGCGCGGCGTCGACTGGCTGGCCCATCTGGCCGAGAGCGCCCAGGCGATCGATGACCCCGCCGAGCGTCTGGCCCTGGTGTTTGATCTTCATCTGGAGCGGTTACGCCTGACCGCGACGGGCCAGGCGCCGCCCCTGCCGGTGCTGTCGGACATCCGCGCCCTGAACCAGCCCCGCCGGGGCGAGGTGTTCGCCGCCTATATGAAGGCCTTCCGCCGGATGCGGCAGATTTTCGACGCCCCGGAACTGGCCTGGCTGACCCGGGGCCGGCGCACGGCCCGCACGCACATGCTGCTGGAGCAGATCTTCTGGTCGGCCTCCTGGCTGCCCAAGTACGACCCCGAGGACTATCCGCGCATCCGCGAGCGCATGTGCGACATCCTGCTGAACGGCCTGGCCGTGCCGGGCGCCGAATGGGCGCCGAAGCTGCCGGCCATGTCGGAACTGGCGCCGGGCGAGGGCCTGGAAATGAGCCGCGACGCCTTTCTGCGGGCCGCCACCCGGCTGATCAACACCCATGGCTACAAGGGCGCCTCAGTGGACCGGATCTCGGCCGAGCTGAACGTGACCAAGGGCTCCTTCTATCATCACAACGAGGCCAAGGACGACCTGGTGGTCACCTGCTTCGAGCGCAGTTTCGAGGTGATGCGCCGGGTCCAGCGCCTGGCAATGGCCCGGGACGGCGACCAGTGGAACAAGCTCTCTAGCGCCGCGGCCGCCCTGGCCGAATACCAGCTCTCCGACTATGGCCCGCTGCTGCGCTCCTCGGCGCTCAGCGCCCTGCCCGAACCGATCCGCAAGGAGATGGGCCAGGACTTCAACCGGGTGTCCGACCGCTTCGCCTCGATGATCTCCGACGGCATCGCCGAGGGCTCGATCCGGCCGGTGGACCCGTTCATCGCCGCCCAGATGCTGGCCGCCACCCTCAACGCCGGGGCCGAGCTCGCCTTCTGGGTGCCGGGCGTGCGGCAGAAGGCGGCCCCGGCGGTGTTCGTCCGGCCGATGCTGATGGGCGTCTTCAAGCCCTGAGCCAGCCTATTGCGGCCCTGGCGTCTCGATCCCGTCGGCCCCGGCCTCGGCCGCGAGCTGGCGCACCGAGGCTTCGTGCTTGTCCCGGGTGATGGCGTAGAAGGCCACGAAGGCGACGGCCGCGGCGTAGAGCACGCCCAGCAGCGGCACATAGAGCAAGCCCAGATTGCGGATCACCGCCTCGGGCACCTGGCCCGGCTGCGCGTTCTGCGGGAAGGCGATGGCCAGCAGGATCATGCTCGAGGCGAAGATGCCGATGCCCGAGACCGCCTTGTTCACGAAGCTGGCCGCGGCGAAGAACAGGCCCTCGGAGCGGCGGCCGGTCTTCAGCTCGGAATCCTCCACCACGTCGGCGATCATCGAGGAGATGAGGATGGAGGCGGTGATCGACAGCCCGGTCGACAGCATGGTCTGGACGAACAGGATCGGGATGATCACCGGGTTGTCGTTGTCGGGGAACACGCCCAGCAGCCGCAAGGTGATCGGCGCGGCGCCGACGGCGAAGGACAGCACCTTGGCCAGCTGAGCGGCGTTCTTCTTGCCCATGCGCAGGGACAAGGGCGCGGCCAGGCCGAAGGCGAGCGCCGCGGAGATGAAGTTGGCCACCGCGAACAGTGAGATCTCGACGGCCGAGAGCTCCCAGAAATAGGTGTTGAAATAGAGGTTCAGCGACAGGACCAGCCCGCCGGCCATGGCGTTGAACAGACCGGCCATGATCAGGACCAGGAAGGAGCGGTTCGACAGGGTGCCCGCCATCTCCTGGATCACCTGGGTCGCGGTCAGCTTGCGCTTGGGCGGGGTGATCAGGTCCGGGATGTGCCGGTGGGTGCCCATGGCCGAGACGAGGATGGCCAGCAGCATGACCCCTGCCGCGGTGGCGCCGTAGGCGACATAGCCGTCCGGGTTCAGCTGCCCCACCGGATGCTCGGCGCTGGGGCGCAGGAAGACCTGGAAGGCCAGCAGCGTCATGGTCAGTCCGCCCCACCAGGCGAAGAAGTACCGATAGCTCAGGACCTTGGTGCGTTCGTCATAGTCGGTGGTGAGCTCAGCGGCGAGCGCGGTGGACGGGATCTCATAGAGGGTGATGAAGGTGCGGATCATCACCGCCACCGCCAGCAGATAGAAGAACATGCCGGTCTGGGACAGCTCCGGCGGATTCCACAACAGGCCGTAGGTGATCGCCACCGGCAGGGCCGCGGCGTACATGAACGGATGGCGCCGGCCCCACTTCGAGCGCCAGTTGTCTGACACCTGCCCGATCAGCGGATCGGAGATGGCGTCGAAGACCATGGCGATCATGATGACCAGTCCCACCAGATGGGCGGGCAGGCCGATCACCTGATTGTAGAAGATCAGCAGGAGGTAGGAAAAACCCTGGTCCTTGACCCCGAAGGCGACGGTGCCGAAGCCGTAGAACAGCTTGGTGGGCAGGGAGAGTTTCTTGCGCGGGGGGCGCACGGCGCTGGCGGTCACGGTCGATCCTTGGCCGAGGGCGGCGCCGCCACCGGCGCTGCGGACTGAGGGCGGCCTGCGGAACAGGCCGGCGCATCTAAGTGACGCTTCAGCTTTCAGACAAGGGCGCCGCCCGGGAATTCGCATCCCCGAGCGGCGGGCGCCCGCCGCGCAGGCTTCAGGCTCCGGTCACCGGCGGCGAGGTCGGGCCGGTCTCCCGGGCGGCCTCCGCCTTGAGGGCGGTCTCTTCCAGCTTGCGCAGGTTCTCCTCGTGGGCGGCCTTGTCGATCTTGAACATGAACAGGCAGCCGATGGCGATGGCGTAGAAGAACAGCAGGGTGGGCAGATAGATCAGCGCCATGTTGCGCAACACCTCGTCGTCCACCCCGCCGCGGACGGCGCTTTGCGGGAAGGACACGAAGGCCAGCACGGCGCCGGAGACGAAGACGCCGACGCCGGAGACCACCTTCTTGAACAGGTTGTCGAAGGAGAACAGCAGCCCCTCGGAGCGGCGGCCGGTCTTGACCTCCGAATCCTCGACCACATCGGCGATCATCGAGGCCAGCATGACGCCGGTCATCATGGCCATGGCGCCGTTGGCGATGACGTCGACGAACAGGATCCAGAACAGAAGGTCCGTGCCATTGGCCGGCATCAGGTGGAGCAGACGCAGGGCGATCGGTCCCAGGAGGGCGACCACGGCCCCGGCGAACATGGTGATCGCGCCATTCCGCTTGCCCATCCTGGCCGCCACCTTGGGGGCCAGCGACACGCCCATGACGCTGGCGATCACGCCGGCCACGGTCAGCAGGGACAGCTGGCTCTGGGTGAGCTCCCAGAAATAGAGGAAGAAGTAGAGCTCGAGCCCGCCCTTCACGCCCAGCGACATGGACATGAACATGCCCGAGATGGTCAGGACGACGAAGGAGCGGTTGTTGAGCGTGTGCGCCACTTCACGGGCCATGCCGATGAAGGTGATCTTACGCGCGGGCGGCTGGCGCAGCTCGGGGATGTATTTGTGGGTGCCGGCGGTCGAGGCCAGGATGATGATGAAGATCAGCACCGAGGCGCAGAGCGCGTAGTTGAAATAGCCGTCTCGAACGAGCACGCCGCCGGTGCCGTCCGCATTCTCCCGCAGGAAGACCTGATAGGCCAGCAAGGTCATGCCCAGGCCGCCGGCCACGCCGAAGAAGCCGCGCAGGGCGATAAGGTTGGTCCGGTCGTTGTAGCTCTTGGCCAGTTCCGGGGCGAGCGCCGAGGACGGCAACTCGAAGAAGGTGTCGAACAGTCGGATGACCAGCAGGCAGGCCAGCATGTAGCCGAAGACCTGCGCCTGCTCCCAGCCGGCCGGGGGATTCCAGATCAGGAAAAAGGCGACCGCCACGGGCAGGGCGGCGACATACATGAACGGGTGCCGCCGGCCCCAGCGCGAGCGGAAGTTGTCCGAGATCTGGCCCACCGTCGGATCGACGAAGGCGTCGAAGATCAGGGCGAACATGATGGCCGTCGAGACCATCTGCGGCGGCAGCCCGATGACCTGGTTGTAGAACAGCAGCAGGAAGGTTGAGAGGCCCCGCT
>CALEOQ010000014.1 GCA_937910255.1 uncultured Caulobacteraceae bacterium
GCTCTTCCGATCCACTGCGGCCAAGTACGGCGCGCTCTCAACGCCGGCCGGCAAGCTTGCGATTGAGTGGACCCGATCGGCGGCCGCCGATGGCGATCATCTCACCCTCTGCTGGCGTGAAATCGGAGGCCCGCCAGCCGTCCTGATGAACCGCCAGGGCTTTGGTCTGAAGCTCATCGAACGGGAAACCTCATACAATCTGGGCGGGGAGGCCTCGGTGGACTTCGGCGCCACGGGCGTCAGCGTTCAACTCAGTATCCCCTTGGCCGACAGGTGACCACGATGGGCAGGCGCGCCAAGGTTCTTGTTCTGGAAGATGAGTGGCTGATCGCCGAGCAGATCGGAACCGCCATCACCGGGGCCGGGTACGAGATCGTCGGCCCGGTGGGGCGCGTGCGCCAGGCGATGGATCTGCTGGAGCGAGAGGCCGTGGACCTGGCTGTCCTCGACATCAATGTGCACGAGGATCGGAGCTTCGAGGTCGCGGGCAGGCTCGCGGCGAAGGCGACGCCCTCCGTGTTTCTCAGCGGCCATTCCGACCTTGAGATTCCCTGCGGTTTCAGCGACCGGCCGCTTTTGCAGAAGCCGGTCGATCCGGACAATCGCTGCCGGTTGTTGGGTCGCCTGCTGGGGCGATGACGGGCGCCAAGCCCCAAGGCGCTTCCGGTCTGCAGTCCGGCCCCAATTTCTAGGTATTGATTGCGTTTCGCCCGATCACCGGGCGTTCACCTGGTAGATCTGGCGCTCTGGGCGCTCGCTTCTGCGCGCCCCGGGGGATGTTTCCCGGCCCGCGCAAATGCGATCTCTGAGGTCCAGGCCCGTGGCGGCATGTCGCAAGGCCCCGTTCCTTAAGGAGCCATTTACCTCATCGCCCGACTTTCGGCATGGTTGTGCTCGCGCCGGAAAACCACGGGTCCGCGAGTTTGGGAGACCGTGCACAATGTTCAATCGCAAGGCGGAAGCGGCGGCGGCCGCTCATTCGGCTGAGATGGCGGCGGTCCTGGGCGCCATCTCGCGCTCCCAGGCCGTCATCGAGTTCACGCTCGATGGGACGGTTATCAAGGCAAACGACAATTTCACCCAGTTCACCGGCTACGGCCTCGACGAAATCGTCGGGCGTCACCACTCGATGTTTTTGGATCCGGCGGAGCGCGATAGTCCGCAGTATCCTCTGTTCTGGAAACGGTTGAACGCGGGCGAGTTCGTCGCGGCGAAGTTTCGGCGCCTGGTGAAGGGCGGCCGTGAAGTGTTCATCCAGGCCTCCTACAACCCGGTCATCAACGCCGACGGTTCGGTGGTGAAGGTTATCAAGATCGCCACCGACATCACGGCCGAAGAGCAGGCCGCGCACGCTGCGGAGCCGGGAATATCGCGACCTGGAGTCCAAGCTTAAGGCCCTTCACGGCGCCTATAACCGCGACAACAGCGACTCCATGGTCGACTATTTCGACGTCCGTTATTATGGCCAGGTCGAATGCGACTGGCGCCTGCGTGACACCCTGCGCAAATCCGAGATCGAAGCGACCACGGACGCCAACGCCTAGCCCCCTTCCAAGCCCCTGGGCGCCGCCCGGGGGCTTTAGAGGCCGCTAGGGCCTTCCGGGCCCGCCCGGACCACACACCCGCCCCGCAATTGCGCGGGGCTCAATATGGAGCCTTCCCCATGGCCTATGACGCCGAAACCTTCGCCGCCGCCCCCACCGTGGCCCGCGTCGAGCCCCTTTCCCTTTCCATCCCGCAGCTGCAGGCCCTTCCGGCCGCCAAGGCCCTGGCGCTCTATGACCTGGCCACGGCCACGAGGGTTGGCATTGTGGCCGAGATCGCCGCCCACGCCCTGGCCGGCGCCCTGCGCCGCGCCCTGGCCGATCTGGAGGCCCTACAGGCCGCGCCGGCCGTTTCAGCCCCCATCGTCCAGCCGGAAGCCCCGCCGGTCCCTGCGCCCCGCCCCCGCGCCCGCAAGGCTGCGCCCGCGGCGAAGATCTTTGACCTGGCCGCCCCCCTGGCCGATCCGCCACGGGCCCGCACGGCCACCGGCGCTTTCCATTGCGTGTGGGCCGATGGTACGGCGACCTTCGTTTCGGCCGTTCCCTGGCATGGGGCCAAGGCCGAAACCCGGTGGGCCGCGGCCTTCCAGGTGGCCAACCGCCTGCGCCGCAGCCGCGCCCGGGACTCCTACGCCGAAAGCCTCACCACCGCGCAAAGCGCCGTTTCCGGCCGCTATGTCATGGGCCCCATGGGCGTGCGCCGGGAGTCGGCGGAATGGCTGGAGCTGATCGCCGTTCGCCCCATGCCCGCCCTCCTGGCCATCGTCGAGGAAACCACCGGCGCGATCTATGAGCCTGAAGGGGTCTTCGGCGCCGGTGATGCGGACCGGGCCCGCCACCTGGAATCGCAGCTGGTCTCGCCCATCATCCCGGGCGCCACCGCCGGCCGGACCACACACCGGGCCATCCTGCTACAGGCCCAGGAGGCGAGCGCCCGCGACGTCTTCCGCCATGAGCCGGAGCCTGCCCCCCTGGTGACCGCCGAAGCCGGCGCGCCCGTCGGCGCCGTCAACATGGACGACCTGCAAGGCGCCGGCGTGGTGATCAACCTGGAGGCCGCCGACCAGCGCGCGGAGGCCCTGCGGATCGCCTATGCCCGGGTCAAGGCCGAAGAGGGTGACAATAGCGCCAACACCCGCGACGCCGCACACGCGCTGACAATCTTCCGCGGCGGCCTGGCCGCCCTGCGCCAGGCCGCCGGCGGCGAATCGCTCACCCGCTACACCTTCGCCCGCGGGACCGGCGGTCAAACCTTCACCCTCACCGACTCCCGCGGCCACCTGATCCGCTTCGGCGCCCAGTCCATGGCCGCCCTCGCCCACGCCGTCTGAGGCGCCGGGGCGGCCTCCCAAGGGTCGCCCCAACCCTGGGGGCCAATCCGCCCCGACACCCTAGAAGCCAATCCGCCCAGGCGATCGCGCGCGGGCCAGTACGGAGACCACCGCCATGGGACAGGATCTCGCCATCCGCTCCACAATCGAGGCCATAGAAGGCCACCGGGCCCAGGCCCTCGCCCTGTTTGAACGCTCCTATGACCTGGAACAGGAAGCCTGCGACGCCGTCGCCATGGCCGCCCCCTCGGCCAATCGCCTGCAGCTGTCCGATGGCCGCCGCTACAAGGACCGCGACAAATGGCTGGAGGAGCGCCGGCGCGAGGTGGACTCGGCGATCTGGAATCATCTGATCCACGCCACCCGACTCGAACGCCTGATGGACCGCACGGCGCGGGAGGTCTTCCGCCGCCAGCTGGCCGAAGATCCGCCGCCGGCCACCGCCGACAATTGCGCGGCCACCCTTCAGCAGCTGATGGGCGATGCAGACATGATCTTTAAGCGAGGGATCGCCACCGCCTTCGCCCAGCTCGACCGGCGGTTTCGCTCTCACGACGGCTTCAAGGTCGGGAGTCGCGTGGTCCTGTCCTACGCGCTCTCAACCTATGGCGCCTGGGGAAGCGGCAAGGATGAAACCATCCGCGATATTGAACGGACCTTTCACACCCTGGACGGAAAGCTCCACCCCGAGCGCTCGGGCGGGATCTGCGGCCTGATCGACGCGGCCAAGCGGCGGTCCCTCGCTCTCCAGGCCTTCGAGGTGGAGGACGACTATTTTCGGGTTCGGGGCTTCAAGAATGGCAATGTCCATCTTTGGATGAAGCGCGGCGACCTGGTGGCCAGGGTCAATCAGCTTCTGGCCGCCCACTACGGCGCCGCCCTCGGCGCCGCGCCCGACGTCGCAGACCGCCGGCACGCACCCATGGGCGGCCTGGCGAAGAACTTCGGATTCTTCCCAACTCCGCCGGCCTTGGTCTCGCGGGTGCTGGAGGCGGGCCACGTGGGCACGCGGGCGACCTGGAGCGGCGACTATCCCCGCCTGTCCATCCTGGAGCCCAGCGCCGGCCTGGGAGCCATAGCCCTGGCCGGCGCCAAGGCGGGCCACCGGGTGACCGCGGTTGAAATCCAGGCGCCGCACGCCACGCACCTGCGGGAGGCTGGCGGCCTGCAGCGGGTGATCTGCGGCGATTTCCTCGAGCTGTCACCGGACCAGACCGGCCTTTTTGACCGCGTCCTGATGAATCCGCCCTTTGACGGCGGCCGCGACGTCGACCACGTCACCCACGCCTTGCGCTTTCTGGCGCCCGGCGGCCGACTCGTTGCGATCATGGGCGCCGGCGTCGAGTTTCGCGAAGACCGCAAGACGACCGATTTCCGGGCCATGGTCGAGAGGTTCGGCGGCGCCTTCCAGGATCTCCCCGCCGGGGCGTTCGCGGAGAGCGGGACCAACGTCAACACCGCTCTCCTCACCCTCAGGGCGCCCGCGCACCCTGCGGGCCAATCCGCCCCGACACCCTAGAAGCCAATCCGCCCGGCGGTCCCGTCGCCCTTGAAAGGCCGGTAGAACCGTCTGGCGGGCCATTTTCCCGCGTCTGACCACCGCCGCCGGAAACGCCTTGAATTTCCTCACAGTTCACCGTTCCAATCGTCCTGGAACCGTGGCCTGGAACCGTGGAACCGTACCCCCCTTGGCCCGCCATCGCGCCGGCCTCACCATGGAGACCACCCCATGACCACCGCCAACCGTCTTTTCGGCCTGGAAGGTGAAGACCTGACCGGCGCCGAGTCCCGCGCCCTGCGCGGCGCCCTGAACCTGGAGCGCCGCCACGTGGTCGCCCTGGCCAACGCCCTGCGCATCGGCGATCGCGAGGTGACCACCGCCCTCCTGACCAACTGGGAACGCTCCAAGGGCCGCGGCTATCCCACCCCCCTGGCGAACGCCCTGGACGCCCTGGAGCGCGCCGTGGAGGCCTGGGCGCTGGACATGGCGGCGGAGGACGCAGACGGGCGGCGCCTGGGCGACCCAGCCATCCTGCGCCGGCCTCTGGGGGCCATGCGCATTCACCAGGTCCTGGAGCTGGGCGCGGCGGGGCTTCCCCTGACCGCGGCGCAGCTCTCCGCCCTGGATCAGGGGGGCGGGGACTTCTGGCAGGCCCTGGCCGACGCCGCGATCACCCGCGCGGCCACCCAGCTGCGCCGCGAGGGTCGTGGGGTCCGGGTCCACCTGGATCAGGAACCCGACGAGCCAATCCGCCCGGACCCTGCGGGCCAATCCGCCCGGAGCGCCCCGCGATGATCACCAAACAGACGACCTTCGTTCTGGGGGCTGGGTTTTCGTACGAGCTGCGCATGCCGCTCGGCTCGGAGCTGAAGACCCTCATCCACAAGGCCTGCGGCGAAATGCTCCTCAGGGGCAATCGGTCCGCTGCGGATGAAGCCTGCTATCGCGTGGTGGATCTGGACGCGAACCGGCTGACCACCGCCCTGCGCACGATCCGGGCGGCGCTCGACCACCACTCCTCCATCGACAACCTCGTCCACCACTTCGCCCACCAGCCCGACGTGGCCAAGATCGCGAAGGTGCGCATAGCCGAGGCCATCCTGGAGCGGGAACACGCCTGCGCCTGGGCGGCAATGGCGCGTGAGGAAGAGGAGATGACCGTCCGCCACCGCATGACCATCGAAAAGGCCAACCCATCCGGCCTTAAGGCCCTGTTCGAGATCATCATGGCCGGCTGCGGACGTCCGCACATCAAGGGCGCCTTTGCGAGCCTTGGCTTCATCAACTTCAACTATGATCGAACTCTTGAGCACTATCTGCTCAATGCGTTGCTGCACCGCTCGCAGCTGTCGGAAGAGGAGGCGGCCGACATCGTCACGGGGCTGAAAATCTGGCGGCCCTATGGCCCGGTCGGGGATCTGCCCTTGAAAGGAAACCCCGGCGTCCCCTTCGGTTCACATGGCGCCAACCTGATCGAGGTCGCCTCCAACATCCGGACCTATTCCGAAGCGGTCAGCGACGACGAACTCAAGGACGCCCGGGAGTTCCTCTCTAACTCTTCCCAGGTTGTCTTTCTGGGGTGCGCATACCACCGCCAGAACCTCGAACTCCTCCAGAGCCGACACAATCGGAGCTACCCCCTGAAGGTCTACGGGACACACTACGTCCCGCCGCCCAACGATCCCGACAACTGGGCGGCCATCAGCATGCGGGACTTCCTGGCGCCGGCTCAGCCGCTCACCGCGATGGACATCTGGGACGCGATCGGTGACGGGGGCCAAGCCAAGGGAAACGTCATCCTGGAGCCCCTCACCTCGCGCCAGCTGATCGAGATGTACGGTCCCTCGTGGGTTCGCCCCGCATGACAATTCCGGACGTAGGGTCCCGGCTCACCCCTTGAACCTAATCCGCCCGCATGGATTCGTGGGCGGCTTGCAGGAGGCGCCAATGTCCGACCCAACCCCAAAGCCCAATCCGCCCGCCGGCTTCGTGCCCATTCTGGGCGACGTGCTCGAAGGGGGGGAGGTGCGCCTGTACCCGGGCGCGCGGGAGGACCTCGCTGCGAGGCGGGGCCGCGGCGCCGACGACGCCAAGCCAGGCCCTAGGCCGCGCAAGCTCTAGGCCGGGGCGACGCCATGCCGTTCACAGCGTCCACATAAGCTGCAGGCGTGACGGATCAACACCTGGGCCGCCGGTCCTGCGGCCACTTCTTCGGCTGGGGTCAGGCGCAGCCCGACGCTGGGCAGCAGCCGCGACCACAGATCGGCCCCTGCCAGGACCTTCAGGGCCCTCCGCCTGCGCCGGTTGCAGCGCAGCGCCGCGCGCCGTCCAGGCTTGTGGGTGATCAACAACGCTTCACAGGCCAGCAGGAGCGCAACCACGGAAAGCTCAGGCGTACTCATTGCGCCTCGCCTAGCCCAAGCGCCTGCCGGAGTCTCGGCCATGACGCCGTTCTGCGACAAACCGCCCCGTAGAAACGCGAAAATGGCGCCCCCCAGGCCAAAACCTGAGGGGCGCGGACGGGCGATGGGGAATCAGTCGCGGTCGTCAAGGGCCGGCGGACCCCGCGCGCAGGGGGCCGGCGGGTCCTCCTCGATTCGCTGAACCTCTGCGTGTGCTAGACCCGCGCCAGCGGCAAGACGCCGTCGCCGCCACCGGCACGGAGGGCGGAACCAGGCCTTGGTCGCCTCCCAGGCCAGCACCACCGCCAGGTGATAGAGCGCCAGCACCGCCGCGACGATCAGTAGGGCCCGCGCTAGAACGGCCACCACGGGCGGCGGGCCCGGGCCTCGCGCAGGCGCAGCCACGCCGCCTCCAGCTCGTGCTCCCGGGCGTGTGCGCTGACCGCCAGCGCCCGGCGCCCGTCGCAGGCCATCAGCTGCGCGCCGCGTGTCTGATAGCCCACCTCCAGGTCGGCCAGGGTCGGATCGAGGGGCAGGATATAGATCTCGCACCGCGCCTCGGCCTCGGCCGGCGTCTCAATCTGGGGCGGGGCGGCCGTCAGGGCCTGGGCTTGCCGCGCCGCCACCCGCGCCTGCCCGTCCGCCCTCAAGACAGACGAGCCCGGAATGAGCGCACAGCCAGTCATCGTGATGGCGCAGGCGGCCAGCGCGATCAGCGCCCAGAGGCGCCTGCCCGCTCCCATCGGCGCGGGCCAAGTCTTCCTGTTCATCGAGGATCTCCTCGGCGGCCGCATTCGCGTCCCGCCATTGGGCCACGTCCCGGCCCGTCTGCGCCGCTCCTGCGGCCTCCAGGCCGCGCGCGGCGGACTCGTCCTTGGCCTGCTCGCCCTGGGTCGCGAGGAGCTCGACCACCGGCGCATGGGCGCGGGTGGCGAGCCTCACGCCGGCGGCCAGACAGGCCAGCAGGATGGCCGCCACCACCGCGACGGCGATCAGCCTGCGATAGTCCGGCGCGACCACCGGGACGGCGATCATTCGTCCCCCCAGATGGCCGCGGCCCGCAGCAGCTGGCGCTTCACCTCGTCGAAGCCGTGCAGGCCGCCGTTGTAGACCACCCGGGCGTCGCGAACGTCGTCGAACTCATTCTCGCTGACGGTCAGCTCCAGGGTCGCGCGGATGCGCTCGTCGTCATCCTGGGCCACGATGCGGTTCAGACCCTTGGACTCCCAGAACCAGGCCGCCGCCATCGCCCCCGTGGCCCAGGTGCGCATAAGCTCCGGGCGGCCGACCAGGTCCATCCCCAGGCCTCGCCCGGCGGCGGCGAAGTTGCCCCGGAAGGTGATCTGCCCAGGCCCCGACCCCCGGAACAGCCAGCCATCGTCGGGGCCGGTGTTACCGCCGCGGCCGCCATAGACCTTGTTGGCCAGCGCCCGCGGGTTGTTGGCGTAGGCGGCCGCGGCCGCCAGGCTGGGGAACCGGCTGGGCCACACCTGGGTCAGGCGCTTGGCCGAATAGTTCAGATTCTCCACCAGCCGGGTGAAGCCCTGGCTCTCCACATAGAGGTGGGCCAGCCAGTGGCGCACCTCCCGCGGGGTGTCGATACCGAACCGGCGCGCGGCCGCCTCCAGCTTCGGCGCCACGGCCAGATAGTCTGACCGCCGCGCAAACAGCTGCAGGCGCGCCGCTGTGATCAGCGGGGCGTTCATGGGATCTCTTTCGATGTCAGGAGGCCGCCGAGGCGGCCTGTCAGAGCGGGCCTGTGGCTCGCAGGGGTCGCCCGATCAGTAGGGCGGGTCTTTGTGGGGCCCGGGGTCGGGCTTGGCGGCCTCGTCGGCGAAGTCGATCTCGCCGCCGCCGGCCGCAGTGTTGATGCTCACCTTGTCGATCTTCAGCCGACCACCGACGCCCAGGGTGACCATCACCAGGCCGATCAGGCCCAGCGACAGCAGCAGGGCCGCGCCCAGCACCCGAATACGCTCGGCGGCCACCGCCTCTGGCCACGGGCCATAGGACAGGGTCCAGCCGAACCAGATGGCGAAGCCGGTCACCACCATCCCGGCGCCCAGCAGCAGGGCGAAGCTGATCAGGTGCAGGGACTTCAGACCGGAGACCAGGCCGCGGGCCACGGCCGCCAGCTGGTTCAGGGCGGGGTTGCCGCCGGGGGCCGAAGGGTGCGGCGGGCTCATGTCGTTCAACCCCTCGTGTGCGGCGGGCGGCGGGACAGGCGCATCACCGAGGCGCGCCCGCCCTCGATGTGGACGATGGTGTTCTCAAGATCCTTGCGGGCGGCTTCCGTGATGGCGGAGTTCATCAGGGCCTTGCTCAGCGTCTCCACATGCTCCCAGAGCCCGTCATAGGCCTCGGTCAGGGCCTCGTATTCCTTCCGGCAGCGGTCGCCCTCCTCCTCCAGGCTGGAGACCTTGTCGTTGAGGGCGTCTACGGTCTGCTTGAGACCCGCGATCTCGTCGCGGCTGCGGGCGCGGTCCTCGGCCCACTCCTTCCGGTCCTGGGCCCGCTGGGCGCGCAGCTCTCGGATGATCGACACCGCGCTCTCGGACCATACCGCCTGCAAATCGGCCTCGGCCTTGGTCTCCTCGGCCGGCGGAGAAGCTTTCAGGCGGTCGCGCCCGGCCAACCATCCCCACACGCCGGCCAGGGCGACGCCCGTGGCCCCGATGGTGGCCAGCAGGGACTGCAACCAGGACTCAGACTGACTGAAGGGCACGGCGGGCCTCGTGAGGTGTCGGATGCGCCCGTCGCTGCGAGCCCAGGGGCGCATGGCGCGCCCTCACCTCATCTTCCCCGCAGATCGCTGGCGCCATGTTCGGTCTACCAGCTGTTGGGCCTTCGGCCGCCCTAAACTCTATCGGTTGTAGTGGGGTCGGAGGGCAAGCGCTCAGTGACCCTGCTCACCGTGATGTCAGCCCGAGGCGGCGCTGGGCCGCCTCGGGCGGCCTAAATCTTCCCGCCAACAATCCCTAGCTGAAGCGCCCGAGGTTCAACTGATAGTCGCGAGCGACCTGCCGGGCGGGGTCCCGCGTCGACAGCGTGACGTTCTCCAACAGGAGACGGTACAGCCGGGCGCCCTGCGGAGCTATCAATCCGGTCATGCCAAGACCCGCCGTCCCCAGCCGCAACCCACCCGCGCTGCCGAAGGGCGTTAACGCTTGGTACGCCAACGCGAAGGTCCCGACCTCCTCGCCATCTTTGTAGGCCGTCACGGAGACGAGGTTCGTTTCGTCCGGCTCTATGAGCCAGGCCAGCTGCTCCACCGCGCCCACCTCGGGCGGTCCATGCGTCAACGTCTGTTTGCCCGCATAGTAGAGCTGAAGGCCCCCCGAGTATTCAGCGACGCCTAGCTGTTGGGCGCCCGTCCCAAGGGTGCCGCCCGCTGTCAGATTCACCAATTGTTGCGTCGAGGTGGACGCCGCCGCGGTGCGCTTGCGCCAGAGAATGGCCAACAGGGAGGTATCGGCGGCCAGGTCACTCAGATCATAGGTCGGCTCGATTCCGGAGGCGGCCTGCGTGCCTATGGCGAGGCCTGGGCTACCTGACGTAGAGGCGTTAAAGTCCATACCGCCACCGGCAAACGTCACAGCGCCCGCGCCGGCGGGAGCGTAGGCCGTTGCGCCCTTGTCAGGCACCCCATTCTTGACGCCCAGAAAGCTGTTGTTCTGGGCCGCGTAGAGCTTGGGATTGGCGAAATCAATGAGGGCCATCGTGCCCCCGTTCAACATCCTGTCGTGACCTAAAATCGGCAGGGACGGATCGTTGAAGTCCGCACCAGCGGGCTGAATGGCAAGCGACATGGGCTACCAACCTTTCGTGTTGAGGGCCGCGGCGACCAGGCCGCCGCGGATGGCCGACCCGGCCGGAGTTTCGTGGATGCTGTCGATCCGGAGGGATCGGGGAACAATGTTGTTCGCCACGTCGGCCAGGTCCTCGGGACTTCCATCGTTGCCAGCCTTGAGAGCTGTGAGGCACTCGACGAAATTGTCCGGGAAGGCGGCGGCGACCGCGGCCACTGTGGCGTCGAACGTGTTTCGGGACGGGGTTCCGGCCGCCAGTTCTTGCGGCGAAGGCTGGACGAACAGCCAGCGCTTGCAAACAGGCGCCAGCAGGTCGCGAATATTGGCCAGCCGCGCGAGGGCGGTCGCCGCGTCGCTTTCCAGACCCCCGTCCATGATGATCAAGGTGCGATTGTGATACTGGGGGGTCAGCGCCCAGCGCGCCAGTTGCTCCGTCAGCGTGGAGCCCCCGACGCCGTCGGTTGTGAACGCGCGGCGCTGATCGGCGAGGCCCGCGAAGATCGCAGCTTTCAGGTCCGGTGTGACAAAGCTGTCCCCGAGCATGTGGAGATCGCGGTGAGGAAAGACCGGGACCTCATCGCCGCCAGCGAGGGGGCGGGCCGCCAGAACAGATCGCCAGCCCGTACGTCGCGTATAGAGGCAGTGGGCGCCGACAATGGCCGGGTTGAGGTAGTCGGTCGCGTCACTGGAATCGCTCGTCAGCTGGACTTCCGACCCCGTGGCGAGATCTGTGACATAGAGGTCATGGCGTCCATGCAGGGAGCCGCGCCTCGGGCGCGCCACAACCAGGTGATCGGCGCTGGCGGCCGCCTTCCCGCCGACAAACGGCAGGACGGGCTCCATCGGCATTTCCACACGCCCGCCTAGATCAATGGCTAAGGCCAGCCGGCCGGCTGCATCGCTGAAGCCGGCCTGACCACCACCCGCAGCGGCCATTTCACCGGCCGATTCGCCTGCCGGGCTCACGATGATCGCACGCTGGATCTGTGCCCTGAGCGCAAGCAGGCGGCCAATCTCGGCCCGTTCCGCCCCCACCACGCCCTGGGCGCTCACCTCCAGAGCCACGCGCCCGCCCTCGTCGGTCACCGCCCATTCCCGCCCGCCCTGGGCCAGGGCGCTAAGCGCTCGCAGGGTGGCGGCGACCTTCAGGCCAGCCGTCTCGATCGCGACGGAACCCACACGAAGGCTCTCGGCGGAGAGCTTATCAATGGCCCCGCTGCGGGCGTTCAAGCTTCCATCGACGCCCACATAGACAGGGACCGCCCCCATGGCCTCGACGCCGAAGACGAGATCACCCAGGGCGCCGGAGCCTAGGCCAGTGATTTCGCCCGCCGAAGCGAGTGACGCCGAAAGCAGGCGCAAGGCCCCGACGAAAGCTTCTTCGACTTCCAGCGAGTGCAGCTGCGCGCGACCGATATAGACGCGGCCGTCCGCGCCGACGGACAACGCCTTTCCCAGTCCGCCGACGATGGCGCTCAAGTCCAAATCCTCAACGAGGACCGTTTGGCTGAGCTGACCACCCTGGCTCGAGGCCGCTTCCGCCGTGGCGGCGGCCGCCGTCGCATCATCCGCAGCGCCAGAGGCGGCGGACGCCTTTTCAGTCAGCAAGGCTGAAACAGCGGCAAAGATGTCGACGGCGTCGCCTATGCCCGAGACCACGCCACTGGCGCCCAGATACCCGGTCGGAGGCTTGGTTCCCTCACCGCCGGTCCAGTCGGTCACCCGCATGACAACACGCGCGGGCCCATCGGCGGCCGTCACCAGCACCGGCGACCATCCCGCATAGCCCTTCTGCGTGGCGTCGATGATCTTCTGCCACCCCGGCACGGGCTCTGTGGAGCCATCCGGCAGCAGGACATTGACGGTCCCATCCTCATTTGGCCCGCCATCGGCAGGCGTCGTCCACACGTCATACTGGTTCAGCACGAAGCTGTTGGTGCGGCCCAGGGCGGTCAGCGCCTGCCGCCCGATCTCGGCGGGCAGGGCGTCGTCACCCCCCAACCAGTTCTGGAAAATGGGGACTGCGGCGGCCTTGGCCGCCGCCAGATCGTCAAAGGCCAGGCCCTGGCTCGCCCACAGGTCGAAGAGTTGCCCGACGAAAGCCGTCGTCGTGATCGGCGTCGACATGGTCAGTTGGCCTTGGGGGGCGTCGGGGCGAGGTCGCCGGAGTCGCGGGCCTGACTGGCCGCATCCGCGATCGCGCGGCCGGTCTCCAGGCCATGGTCATGGCCCCGCCGCTCCAGGATCTGGCGGGTGATCTGGCTGCGGGCGAGGCCGGTTTCGTCTTCCTGCTCCCGCAGCTCAAAATACTTCGCCAGCAGGTTCAACAGGTCCGCGCCGGAAGGCGGCGCGCGGGGGGGCTTTGACATGATCAGGTCCTTGTCTGGAGGGGTCAGTCCGGCGCCACGGCGGCGTCGAACTCGGGAAGGGTCGGCAGGGCGCGCACCCAGACCACCGCCCCGTCTTGAATGGTCGCCCGCCGCAGCAAGGCCACATCGGCCCAGGGCGTGCCGTCCAGCACCCGGGCCTGGGCCTCGCCGGCCAGGCCGCCGATCGCGTCCCAGGCCAACAGGGCGTCGGGGCAGTCGAGCAGGCGCACGGGCTCGCCGACCGCGTCGTAAACGCAGAGTTTCATGGGTCGCCTATCGCTTGAACCGGATGATCGACCACCGGTCGAGATAGGTCTCGACATTGGGGTACGGGCTGGAGAGATAGAGCTTCAGGGTGTGCGCGCCCGCCGCTGGATAGAAGATCGGAAGAGCACACGTCTGAACTCCAGTCACGTCGTAATCTCGTATGCCGTCTTCTGCTTGAAAAAAAAAAATCCCCCCCCCCCCCCCCCACGCCCCCCCCCCCCCCCCACTTCATTCCTGCTCATATCTCACACCTTTTACACCTTAGC
>CALEOQ010000015.1 GCA_937910255.1 uncultured Caulobacteraceae bacterium
GGATGGGGGTCGTGGGCGCGGGGCGGGCGGGGGGGGGCAGTAGGCAGGGGGAGAGGCGGGCGGAGCGATCGCCCTACTCGCTCGAGCCGTTCAGTGGCACCAGCACGGGGCCGCCCCGCCGCCCTTCCTCCAGGCCGCCAAGCAGAACCGCGACCAACTTACGATCCTCCGGAGCGACGAAGTCCGCCAGGCGCGCGCCCTTGAGGTTCCGATCCGTCGACCCGGCCAGGGCCTCCCCGGCGCCCAGGGCGACGGAGATTTCCCCATCGGCCGTCACCTCGATCAGGAGGTCGGCCGAGGCGAAGGCGAAGCCTAGGAGGCTTTTGGGATTCAGGGTCACGGCGCGCTCCGGATCTGGCGCGATCCTGCACAGCCAAGTTTAATGTGGCGTAATGGCGCTCGGTGAAACCTTGCGACAAGTTGGCGCAGGCTGCAGCCGTCATCCAATCGACGCCGAGACGAGATAGATCCCGCCTATGATCACCGCCCTCATCCTTGCCGCCGCCCTTTCCCTGCCTGCCGACTGCGACCTGGAGGCGCCGCACGGCGGCGAGGGCTGCACGCGGGCGGCGGTGGACGCCCTGCCGATGAACGCCATCCAGGCGGTGGGTACGCACAACTCCTACAAGCTCGCAATTCCTGCGGCTGAGATGGCCCTGCTTAGCGCCATGGCGCCGGATATGGCGCGCACGCTGGACTACGCCCACGCGCCCTTGACCCAGCAGCTCGAGGCCGGCGCCCGGCAGCTGGAGATCGACGTGCTTAACGACCCGGATCCGGGTCGCTACGCCAAGCCCTTGGCGCGGCGGCTGGTCGCCCAGCCCGAGCCCTATGATCTGGCGCCCTTGCAGCAGCCGGGCCTGAAGGTGCTGCATGTCCAGGACGTGGACTATCGCAGCTCTTGTCCCCTGTTTGTCGACTGTCTGGGGCAGGTGGCCGCCTGGTCCCGGGCCCATCCCGACCACGCGCCGCTGCTGATCCTGATGAACCTCAAGGAGGGCGCGGCCCTGCCGGCGCCCGGGGCCGTAACGCCGGCGCCCTTCGACGCCGCGGCCATGGACCAGATCGACGCCGAAATCCGCAGCGTCTTTCCCGCCGAGGCGCTGATCACGCCGGACCTGGTGCGCGGCGAGGCCGCGACCCTGCGCGCCGCCGTGGCGTCCGGCGGCTGGCCAAGCCTGGGTGAGGCCCGGGGCAAGGTGATGTTCGCCCTGGATGCGCCGCGCTCGCAGGTCGATCTCTATCGCGGCGCACGCGCCTCGCTCGAGGGCCGGGTCCTGTTCGTCAATATCGAGGAGGATGAGGACGCCGCGGCCTATATCACCCTCAATTCACCGCTTGAGCAGGCCGACCGGATCGCGGCCGCCGTCGCCGCGGGTCTCATTGTCCGCACCCGCGCCGACGCCGACACGGCTGAGGCCCGTCAGAATGATACCGCCCGGCGCGAGGCGGCGCTGGCCTCGGGCGCCCAGTATGTTTCGACCGACTACATGACGCCGGACCCGCGGTTCAGCGACTTCCAGGTCATCCTGCCCCACGATGCGGCGGCGCGGCTTAACCCGCGCCAGGGGTCCCTCCCGGCTTCTGGCGAGGCCGTTCAGGCCGGCGGGCGCTCCGAGTAGCGGGGAAGTTCGTCGTCCAGCGTCCACCAGTCGGCGTGGGAGTCGGCGAAGATGTGGAAGCCGAGGCGGGCGCCGGTGGGCCCGTCCAAGGTCCCGGCCCGCAGCCGGACCACGCCAGGCTTGGCGGCCGCCTGACTCATCAGCGGCGAGCCGCAGCGCCCGCAGAAGACCCGCAGCTTGCCCGGCGAGGACTCAAACCGGGTCAGCAGGTCTTGGCCGGAGACCAGGCGCAGCCGGGCCTCATCGACGGGAATGTTCGCGGCGAACGCAGACCCCTGGGCCCGGCGGCACAGGCTGCAGTGGCAGAGCTGGATGTCCTCCAGCGGGCCGCTCACCTCGTAGCGGACGCCGCCGCAGAGGCAGCCGCCCTGATGGATGGTTTGGGGCGTCTCGCTCATGAGATGACATCGGCCTCCTGGCGCCATGGCTGAACCCGCACGGCGGCGGGGATGTGGGGCGGCACGGGCTCGGACATCAGTCGGTCGATCTGCAGGCGCGCCGCGCGCTCGCCTTCATGCCGCAGCCGCAGGGCGTTCGCACGGGAAATCACCCGGGGCGGGGCGACGTCTTCCGGGGTTTGGAAAAGGCCGCCTCGGCCTGGCGTACTGGCGCGGGATGTCCAGACCGTCAGGGGGGCGGAGAACACCAGGCCCAGGGCCAGGGGACTGGTCCAGGCCAGCAGCATCGGGTCCAGCAGCCCGGCCGCCACCACCCAGGCCAACCCCGTGGCGGTGTGCCGCCGATGCCTGCGCCAGGCGTCGGCCAGGGAGATCTGAGGATCATCCCGGGTCTGGGCGTTCCAGCCGGAATCGCGGCCCAACAGGACATCGACCACCGCCCGGCTCTGCATCAGCATCATCGACGCCGCCATGAGCGACGAGAGCACGAGCTCGGCGACCACCCCGGCGAGGAGCCGCGCAGGGCCGCCATAGGCGCGGCGAGCGCCGGCCTGGCTGAGGCTCATCGCTGCGGCCATGGCCTTCGGCGCCATCAGCATCGCCATGGTGACGGCGAACAGCGCCAGGGCTGACGAGGACGCGGCGGCCAGCGCGTCGCGCTGGCTGGCCCAGACCATCCCCCCCACGATCAGGAAACCGAGCCACAGGGGCGAGGTGGCGTAGGCGAGGATTCCCCGGGCCAGGTGCAGGCGGCTGACCCAGTGGAGCCCGCGGGCCGGCAATACGGCGGCGTGCTGCAGATTGCCCTGGCACCAGCGCCGGTCGCGCACCGCCATGTCCGGCAGGGAGGGCGGAGCCTCTTCGTAGCTGCCGTCCAGGTGGGCGGCCATCCGTACCGCCCAGCCGCCCCGTCGCAGCAGGGCGGCTTCGACAAAGTCGTGGCTCAGAATATGCCCGCCGAACGGCTTGCCGCCTTCGATATGGGGCAGGCCCGCACAGGCGGCGAAGGCCTGGGTGCGGATGATCGCATTATGGCCCCAGTAATTGCCTTCCGCCCCCGACCACCAGGCCTGGCCGCGGGCGACCATGGGGCCGTAAAGGCGTCCGGCGAACTGCTGCATCCGGGCGAACAGGGTCGAGCCGTTGATGATGGTCGGCAGGGTCTGGATGAGGCCCGCCCTCGCGTCGCGCTCCAGCTCGGCGGTCAGGCGGACCAGGGTGTCGCCGCTCATCAGGCTGTCGGCGTCCAGGATGACCATGCCCTCATAATCGGCCCCGCAGGCGGTGACCCATTCGGCGATGTTGCCGGCCTTGCGGTCGCGGTTCTGGGCGCGACGGCGGTAGAAGAACCGGTCGGGCGCGCCGGTGCGGGCGCGCAGGCGCAGGACGCCGGTGGCCTCGTCCCGGGCGATGTCGGGGTCGCGGGTGTCGGACAGGACGAAGATGTCATAGAGCTCGGCCACCCCGCAGGCGGCCAGGTCCTCATGGACGGCCTCAAGTCCCGCCAGGACCCTGTGAGGATCCTCGTTATAGACCGGCGCCAGCAGGGCCGTGCGGGTGAAGATCACCGGCCGCGGCCGCCAGCGGGCTCTGGCGCCCCGCCAGGTGAGGACGAGGCCGGCGACGCCGCTCAGAAAGGCGAAGGCGATCCAGGCGAACAGGATGCAGAACAGGACGAGCATGCCGAGGTCGGCCAGGCCCAGGCCGCCCGGCGTCAGGATGTGGGTCATGCGCCAGCCCGCTGCGGCCGTCAGGGCCAGGGTCAACCCGATCAGCAGGATCCTGCGGAGGCCGACGTCGAGGATCGGAGGCAACCGGCTAGGACCCTGGTCCAGTCTCTGCTCCGGCATGGCCAGGGGCGCGGGGGCGGGGAGCGACCGCAGGGCGGGATAGGGGACGACGCGCCGCTCAAGGCCCGCCCTGACCTGGGGCGCGGCCTTCAAGCGGGAGGGCCGGACGCGCCGGTGACGCCGTCGGGCTGCAGGCCCCATGGCGCGGCTCAGGCCAACCATCGGCGCACCCAGACTTCGCTGCAGGGACCGCGGGCGTCTACCAGCTGCGCTCGCTGTTCGATCTCGTGGGCCTGGCCCGGCTGGAATTCGAAGGCCAACCGCCAGCCGCCCAAGGCGGTGTTGGGTGAGACCACCACATGGCGAACGGGCACCTTTCCGAGATTAATCCGGGCTTCCGGCGTCAGGTCCGAGCCCGACTCATCGAAATCGATCAGAACTCTTCGCCAGCCCGGCGCCTCGCCTGCGGCCTCACGCCATCGCCGGGCGAGCGCCACGGGCCTGGGCGGGGTGGGCTCCACCCCCCAGTGCAGGCGGTAGGCCAGCCGGTGGGGGCGGCCTGGGGTCAGCGGCGTCGGGCTGCGCCACTCGGCCAGGATATTGTCCTCGGTCTCATCGGGCGTCGGCAGCTCCACCAGCCGGACCTGGCCGGGGCCCCAGTCCTCGAGGGGCTCAACCCACATGCTGGGGCGCAGGTCGTAACGCGCCTCCAGGTCCTGATAGGCGGTGAAGCCCGCGGCCCGCTGGGCCAGACCAAAGCCCCTGGGCGTCTGGTCGGCGAAGCCGCTGGCCTGCAGCGTCGCCGGGTTGGACAGGGGCCGCCAGAGCCGCTCGCCGGCCCCGTTGGCCATGGCGAGGCCGTCAGAGTCGTGAACCCGCGGGCGATAATCATCGAACCGGCCCGCCGTCTGCGGATCGAAGAGGAACATGCTGGTGAGCGGCGCAAAGCCCGCGCGCCGCACCTCGGTGCGCGGATGAAGCCCGGCCTGGACCTCGGTCAGGGTCGGCGCGCCTGGCGTGATCACGAACCTGTAGGCGCCCGTCAGGCTTGGGCTGTCCATCAGGGCGTAGAGGGTCAGGCTGCGATCACGCCGCCCCGGCCGCACGAGCCAGAAGGCGCGGAAGCGGGGAAACTCTTCGGCCGGTTCGCCCGCCCCGATGGCCAGGCCGCGGGCCGACGCCCCATAGACCCCGCCCCGGGCCACGGCGCGGAAATAGCTGGCGCCCAGGAAGGCGGCGGTCTCGTCGAACTTGTCGGCGCGGTTCAGGGGATGCAGCAGGCGAAGGCCGGCGAAGCCGAAGCGGGCGTCGTCCAGGGTGACGAGATCACTCAGCGGTCCGGTTCCATAGCGGAACATGGCCGGATCATAGGCCACAGGCCTCGCGGTCCCGTCGGCCACCTCGAAGATCTCGACCTTCTCGGGGAAGAGGCCGCCGCGGTGGAAGAACTGGGCCTGGAAGGGGAGGCGCTGGTCGGCCCAAAGCCCCTTGTGATCGTGGAAACCCAGTTGCCGATAGGTGTCGTAGGTCAGGGCGCTCAGGCGGTCGGGCAGGGTCCTGTCAGGGGCCACATAGGGCCGAGCCGCCAGATCGCGGGCCATAAGGCCGACATCGTCGAAGCCAAAGGCTTTCGGGGCTGCGGCCGTGAGCATGAGGCCAGCGCCTGCAGCCATCAGCTCGCGGCGGCTGGGACCGCCGAGGGCGGTTTTGGACGTTCCGGAACGCACGCCGGCCGAGGCTCCCTTGCCGTGGGTGACCGCGCCTTACTCAAGCAGGGCTTTGGCCAAACAAAGGCGCGAGGCGGCGCGGGGCTCCCGGGAGGCGATCCCATAATGGGCGACAATGATGGATCTTGCGGCTGTGGGGCGCCGCCTGCGCACGGCCTAGGCTTGGCCGCCGAAGTTGAAGTCCCCGCCGAGCCGGGCCACCAGCCGTTCGCCGGCCCAGACCTCGACGGCGTGCTCCTGCGCCCGCAGGCGCGCCGCCTGGGCCATGGCCTCGTGATCATTGGGGTATTCGCGTTCAAGCGTCTGGGAAATATCCTCCCCCGCCGTCACCACATAGAGTCTGTAATGCTGCATATCACCCACTCACAAAGGGAAAGCGGGAGCACCTGAGGTCTCTCGGTCATCGGCGCTTAGATGGATACTCTCCGACGATGCCCGCAACCTAGACCAGAGCCGGAAGCTGCGCCAGTCAACTCTTGAGTGAAACCTGTCGGCTACCCGACACAGCTGTGCTTCGCTCTTCGCCTCGCAAATGGCCTCGGCAGTCGCTAAATAGGCGCCATGAGCGTGAACACCCTGTCCCCGCCGAGCCTGGCCCCCCCGAACACCGCCGCCGACGCTGCGGTCGAGGCCGCGCGCGCCGCGGTCGGCCTGCCCCCGGGCGCGCGGGTGGTGGCCGCCATGTCGGGCGGTGTCGATTCCACGGTGACCGCAGCCCTGCTCGCCCGCGCCGGCTATGACGTTATCGGCGTCACCCTGCAGCTCTATGACCATGGTCAGGCCTTGGCCAAGAAGGGCGCCTGCTGTGCGGGTCAGGACATTCACGACGCCCGCACCGCCGCCGAGGCCATCGGCATTCCGCACTATGTGCTCGACTACGAAAGCCGCTTTCGCCAGGAGGTGATCGAGGACTTCGCCGACGCCTATCTGCGCGGCGAGACACCGATCCCCTGCGTCCGCTGCAACCAGACGGTCAAGTTCCGCGACCTGCTGGACGTGGCCCGCGACCTGGGCGCCCAGGCCCTGGCCACCGGCCACTATGTGCGCCGCGCCTCGGGCGGCAACCGGCCGCATCTGCAGCGGGCGGTCGATGCGACCCGCGACCAGAGCTATTTCCTGTTCGCCACCACGGCCGAGCAGCTGGACTTCCTGCGCTTCCCCCTCGGCGGTCTGCCCAAGAGCGAGGTGCGGCGGGTGGCCGCTGAACTGGGTCTGGCCATCGCCGACAAGCCCGATAGCCAGGACATCTGCTTCGTGCCTGAGGGGCGCTACACGACGGTCATCGACCGCCTGCGCCCGCACGGCGCCGAGGCCGGCGATATCGTGCATATGGACGGCCGGGTGCTGGGGCGCCACGAGGGTGTGACCCGCTACACCATCGGCCAGCGCCGGGGTCTGAACGTCGCCGTGGGCGATCCCCTGTTCGTGGTGAGGATCGATGCGGCCGCCCGCCAGGTGATCGTCGGCCCGCGCGAGGCGCTGCTGACGGCGGCCCTGCGGCTGAAGGAAACCAACTGGCTGGGCGAATCCGCCAGCTTCGAGGCCGCCTGCGACGAGGGCCGGCCGGTCCTGGCCCGGGTGCGCTCCACCCGGGAGCCGGTCGCCGGGCGGATGGCCTGGGTCGAGGGTGAGCCGGGGGTAATGTTCGACGGCGCCGAAGAGGGCGTCGCGCCGGGCCAGGCCTGCGTGCTCTATGCGCCGGAGGATCCTGACCGGGTGCTGGGCGGCGGCTTCATCGCCGGCACGCGGGCGGTCGTCCCGGCCGAAACCTCGCCGGCCGAAACCTCGCCGGCTGGAGCCTGACGCCCGTCAGGCCTATATCTGGGTCCATGACCCAAGCCTCCGATCCCGTCGTCATCGCCGCCTTCGCCCGCACGCCCATGGGCAGCTTCCAAGGCGCCCTGTCGCCGCTCAAGGCCACCGAGCTTGGCGCCGCGGCGGTTCGCGCCGCCGTCGCGCGGGCCGGTGTCCCACCTGAAGCGGTCGAGCAGACCTTCATGGGCTGCGTCCTGCCGGCTGGTCTTGGCCAGGCGCCGGCCCGGCAGGCGGCCCTGGGCGCAGGGCTGCCCAGGTCGGTGCAGGCCACCACCGTGAACAAGATGTGCGGCTCAGGGATGCAGGCGGCCATCATGGCCCACGACGCTCTGATGGCCGGTTCGGCCGAGATCATCGTGGCCGGCGGCATGGAGAGCATGTCGAACGCCCCCTATCTGCTGGCCAAGCACCGCGCGGGCGCGCGGATCGGGCACGATACGGCCTTCGACCACATGTATCTCGATGGCCTGGAGGACGCCTATGAGCCGGGGCGGCTGATGGGTTCCTTCGCCGAGGAGACGGCGCGGGCCTACCAGTTCACCCGCGAGGCCATGGACGATTTCGCGATTCTGAGCCTGTCGCGGGCGCGCACCGCGACGGAAACCGGCGCCTTCGAGGGCGAGATCGTTCCGGTGGAGGTCGCCACCCGCAGGGGCGCCGAAACCGTCGCGACCGACGAGCAGCCCCAGAAGGCCGATCCGGCGAAGATCCCGAACCTCAAACCCGCCTTCGCCAAGGATGGGACGATCACCGCGGCCAACGCCAGCTCGATCAGCGATGGGGCGGCGGCCCTGGTGCTGACCCGAGCCTCGGTGGCGGAGAAGCTGGGCCTGCCGGTGGTCGCGCGCATCGTGGCTCACGCCGCCCACGCCCATGAGCCGGGAGCGTTCACCACAGCGCCGGTCCCGGCCATGCGCAAGGCCCTGGCCAAGGCCGGCTGGACCGTGGACGAGCTCGATCTCTTCGAGGTCAACGAGGCCTTCGCCGTGGTGGCCATGATCGCCGAGCGCGAATTGGCCATTCCCCGGGAAAAGCTGAACGTGAACGGCGGCGCCTGCGCGCTGGGCCATCCCATCGGCGCGTCGGGCGCGCGGATCCTGGCCACCCTGATCGCGGCGCTGCAAGCGCGCGGCGGCCGACGCGGCCTCGCCAGCCTGTGCATCGGCGGCGGCGAGGCCACGGCGGTGGCCGTAGAGCTCGTCTGAAGCGCGTTCCGATAAGTGGGAACCGGTTATCGGATCAAAACGCGCGCCATCTAAAGGCTCTCAAGCTCAGCCCGGAGAGATCATCTTCTCCGGGCGGACCACTTCGTCGAACTCTTCGTTGGTCACATAGCCGCCGCCCACGGCCTCGTCGCGCAGGGTGGTGCCGTTCTTGTGCGCGGTCTTGGCGATCTTGGCGGCGTTGTCGTAGCCGATCTTCGGGGCGAGCGCGGTGACCAGCATCAGGGACCGCTCCAGGGCGGCCTTGATGTTGTCCTCGCGGGCCTCGATGCCCACCACGCAGTTGTCGGTGAACGAGATGGCGGCGTCGGAGAGCAGCTTGCACGACTGCAGGAAGTTGTAGGCCATCACGGGATTGAACACGTTCAGTTCGAAGTGACCCGAGGCGCCGGCGAAGGTCATGGTCGACTGGTTCCCGAACACCTGGGCGCAGACCATGGTCAGGGCCTCGCACTGGGTGGGGTTCACCTTGCCCGGCATGATCGAGGAGCCCGGCTCGTTCTCCGGCAGGGACAGCTCGCCGAGGCCCGACCGGGGACCAGACCCCAGGAAGCGGATGTCGTTGGCGATCTTGAACAGCGAGCCGGCGACGGTGTTGATCGCCCCGTGGCTGTAGACCATGGCGTCGTGGGCGGCCAAGGCCTCGAACTTGTTCGGCGCGGTGATGAAGGGCAGGCCGGTGATGGCGGCGATCTTCTCGGCCACCTTTTCGGCGAAGCCGACGGGGGCGTTCAGGCCGGTGCCGACGGCGGTGCCGCCCTGGGCCAGCTCATAGAGGCCATAGAGGCTCTCCTTCAAACGGCGCACGCCGCTGGAGACCTGGTGAGCGTATCCGGAGAACTCCTGGCCGAGCGTCAGGGGGGTGGCGTCCTGGGTGTGGGTGCGGCCGATCTTGATGATGTGGTCGAAGGCTTCGGTCTTGGCCTTCAGCGCCACGTGCAGATGCTCTAGGGCCGGCATCAGCTCGCGGGCCACCTGCTCGGCGCAGGCGATGTGCATGGCCGTCGGATAGGTGTCGTTGGACGACTGGCTCATATTTACGTGGTCATTGGGGTGGACCGGCGACTTGGAGCCCATCACCCCGCCCAGGATCTCGATGGCGCGGTTCGAGATCACCTCATTGGCGTTCATGTTCGACTGGGTGCCCGAGCCGGTCTGCCAGACCACCAGCGGGAAGTGGTCGTCGAGCTTGCCGTCGATGACCTCCTGGGCGGCCTGGACGATGGCGGCGCCGATCTTGGGGTCCAGCCGGCCCAGCTCCATATTGGCCTCGGCCGCGGCCCGCTTGACCACGCCCAGCGCGCGGATCATCGGCTGGGGCTGCTTTTCCCAACCGATCTTGAAGTTGCCGATGCTGCGCTGCGACTGGGCGCCCCAGTAGCGGTCGGTGGGCACCTCGATGGGGCCGAAGGTGTCGGATTCGGTGCGGGTCGCGGTCATCGGGGAAGCCTCCAGCAACTGGTGTCGCGTCGGTTTAGCGAGGCCGGGCGAGACTGCAAAGCGTCTGCAGGCTAGAGAGGGGCATGAACGATGGCTGGACCCACCACGGCAAGGTGCGCGCCCGGGAGGGCGAGGGCGCCATGGATGTGGTCGTCGATGGGCTGACCACCCAGGCCAAGTACTACAAGCCGCTGATCTATGAGTTCTTTCGCAAGGCCTGGCGGGGCGGCCGACCGGCCTGGGGCGAGTATGCGGTCGAGATCACCATGGAATATGTGGGCGATCCGCCCTGGCTTGATCTCGACAATCTGGCCAAGGCGATCCTCGACGCCATCAAGGGCTACGCCTTCCACGACGACGCCCAGGTGGCGCGCCTGCTGGTGGAGCGGCGGGCCGGCGAGCGGGAGCGGATTATCGTCCAGGTGCGGCGGCTCTCGGACGGCTTCGCCGCCAGCACGCCGGCGCCTTCAAGCCGACTTGGCGGGCCGCTCTAGAGCCAGGGTCGCCACCATGGCGTAGGCCACGGCCACGAAGGCGCCGTAGCGGCCGAGGCTTTCCGGCGGCAGGCCGGGCATGAGGCTGTCGAACAGGATCATCACCACGGTCGCGCCGGCCAGGCCCGGGGCGCTGAAGGCCGTGGCCGCGACCAGCCAGCGGCGGCGGGGAATCCGTCGAAGCCTGGCGGTCAGATGGAAGAAGAAGGCCAGCGCGCCGGCCGCCAGGGCGGCGTTGAGGGCGTAGAACCAGAAGGCCTGTTCGATCAGGCCGCCGGCGAAGGCCGCGTAGAACAGGGTCGCCGCCCCCCAGACCACCGCCCCGGCCAGGGCGAACCACAGGCTGTCTTCTTTTGACACTTGATATCCCCCGTCCGTCCGATCTGGGGTCGTCCCTGCTTATCGCATGCCAATGTTCGACGAATGACAAGGGCAGAAAAAAACGGCCGCGCCTCTTGCGGGGCGCGGCCGTCCTATCGCGAACCGACCTGGGGGGAGTTCAGGTTCAGCGATACTGTTGCAGTCGGGTGGTCCGCAGGCCGGCCAGGCCGTGGCGGTCGATCGACTTCTGCCAGGCCAGGAACTCCTCAGAGGTCAGGCCATAGCGGGCGAGCGCGTCGTCCAGGCTGAGCAGGCCGCCACGGACGGCGGCGACCACCTCGGCCTTGCGTCGGATCACCCAGCGCCCGGTGTCGGAGGGCGGCAGATCGGCCAGGGTCAACGGCGCGCCGGTCGGACCGATCACATAGGGCTCGCCACGGCTGTTCGTTCGGGTCTGCTGTTGTTGCAACATGGCTTTACGCCTTTCCCACCATCATCGTTGGGGCAGACAATAGGCCGGCTGACATAACAGCTGGTGAATCCCGATAGTGAAAAATGGAGTAACCATTCACTCCCCCATGTACTGAAATGATACAGTTAGAGATTTCAGGAGGCGTTAACCTTCACTAAATCTCAGTTACTCTCCAAGTTATCGGCGCATACTGATAAGTTCCTCCAGCATCTGGTCGGCGGTGGTGATGATGCGCGAGCAGGCGGAATAAGCTTTCTGCGTCGTGATCAGGCCTGTGAACTCTGCTGACATGTCCACAGTCGAGTTTTCGAGGGTCGAGGGGGAAATAGCCCCGGCCCCGCCCTTGCCCGCCTGCTTGATCACATACTCGCCGCTGTCGATGGTGGCGCGGTAGGAGTTGCCGCTGACGGCCTGCAGCCCGTCGGCGTTGGCGAAGGTGGCGACCCCAATCTGGGCGATCTGTCGGACCTGGCTGTTATCGAAGATGGCCGAGACCACCCCAGCCTCATCGACCTCCACCCCGACCACGGTGCCGACCGTGGCGCCGTCGGGGTTCACGAGGCGGACGGTCGAGGCGTTGGCGTACTGGGTCAGCTTGTCCAGGTCGAAGGTGACATCCTGGGCGCCGACGCCCAGGGCGTCATCCCAGCGCGGCGTGCCGGCCGTGCCGGACGCCCCCAGGCTGATGGTCGGTGCCGCGCCGGCTGCGCCGAACAGCGTGGTGTTGGTGAGGTCGATCGTGCCGTCCTGGTTGAACATGACCAGGCCCTCGGCGATCTGCCCCGAGGGGCCGCCGGTCACGTCGCTGGCGGGGATCGCGAAGATTTCCGCGTGCCACTCATTGGGGTTGGCCGATGAGCGCAGGAAGCTCATCGACACCTTGTGGGTGCCGCCCATGGTGTCGACGACGTTCATCTCGATGCTGAAGTCAGGCTGGGTGCCGGTCAGCGGGTCGGCGTTCTCCTCCCAGTCGGCCATCGAACGGGTCGTAGCGTCATAGGTGCCTTCGGCCGCCGAGATGGTCTGGCGCTTGTCGAGATTGGCGTTGATGACGACATTGGCCGTCGCCTGCACCGCCGAGCCGAGGTTCTTGACGTTGATGGAGTCGAGCTCGGTCAGGTCGGACGGATTGTAGTCGATGGTCCCGTCGGCGGCGATCGGCCAGCCCTGCAGATAGAAGCCGGCGTCGTTGCGCAGATAGCCGTCGGAATCCACGCTGAACGAACCCGCCCGCGTGAAGACCCGCTTGTCGGCCTCGGTCAGGCCGGCGCCCTTCTCGGTGACGATGAAGAAGCCGTCGCCGGAAATGGCCAGATCGGTCGAGGCGTTGGCGCTCTGGATCAGGCCCTGCTGGCTGATGTACTGCCGCGTCAGGCCCTGGACGCCGCCGGCGCTATAGCGCCCCGTCACGGCCTGGGCCGTGACGATATTGGCGAAGTTCACCTGGTTTCGCTTGTAGGCGACGGTGTTGATGTTGGCGATGTTGTCGGAGATCGCGGCGAGCGCCGAGGAATTGGCGGTCAATCCCGACACGCCGGCGAGCATGGCGCTGTTGATACTCATGGGGTGCTTGCCTTCTCTAGGGGTTGGGGGGGCGGACGGACCCTTTCAGGACGGCGCTCAGGCCGCCTGCGCCGGGGTCTCTTCGTCTTCGCTGTCGTTGCTGGGATCGGGGGTGGTGTCGGCGTTCTGCGTCGACGGCAGGCCAATACTGCTGATCGTCTGCCAGAGGGCGCGGCTGCCGCCGATGGTCACGTAGGTTTGGCCATCGACCTGCTCGACGGCCCGGACCAGGCCCTCGATGAAGACGTTGTGGCCCACGCTGGCCCCGGCCGAATCCGTAGCCGTGATGCGCAGGGTGTAGGCGCCGCCGTCGGGCAGTTGCGAGCCGAGAACGTTCTTGCCGTCCCAGCTGAAGTCGTGCTCACCGCCCTCGACATTCTCCAGGGCCTGGACGTGGACGATGGAGCCCTTGTCGTCGAGGACCTCGATCTTGACGCTCTGGGCCTCTCGGTCGAGGCGGTAGATCCACTCAGCTTCGCCATTGGACAGGTTGGCCGTGTCGGTGGCCGCCCGGACCTCCTTGCCGATCAGGCTGACCGCGTCGGCGACCCCCTCTCCAGATCGGCAGCGCGTCGTGTAGGGAAAGAGTTTAGGTCTCGGTCGTCGCCGTATCCTTGAAAAATAAAATCATTCCCTCAATTTGGCACCGCTCCCCACACTCAACTCTCTTCTATCTCGTTTCTCTCCTTCTCTTTACCCCTTCTACTTCTCCCCCC
>CALEOQ010000016.1 GCA_937910255.1 uncultured Caulobacteraceae bacterium
AACAATGTCTCCTATCGTCGCCGGGTGGCCCTGGACGTGCTCTATGCGCGGACGGTCGGCGTCCGGCGCTATGTGCAGATCATGGCCGCCACCGTGCCGGCCGTGCTCCTGCGCAGCGGCTCCTACTGAGCCGCACGCACTTTCGATCGTCTTCCGCGCGTCTTGCCTGCGGTCAGTAAAGTAAATGCCGGGGCGGGGGCCTGGTGCGATATGTCTCAAGTCTTCGATCTCGCCAATGACGCCCAGTTGGCGTCCGATCTGGCCCGACAGGCCGGAACCCTGCTCCTGAAGGCGCGCGACCTCACCAGCATCACCGGCAAGCCGCTAGGCGCCTTGGGCGACGCCGTCGGCCAGCAGTTTCTCAGCCATTCTCTGCAGAGCCTGCGGCCGAATGATGCGGTGCTGTCCGAGGAGGCCACCGACGATGTCGCCCGGCTGGAGCGCTCACGGGTCTGGATCATCGATCCCCTCGACGGCACCCGGGAATACTCCGAGGGCCGCGACGACTGGGCCGTCCATGTGGCCCTCTGTGTCGATGGCGAGCCCGTGGTGGGCGCCGTCGCCCTCCCCGCTCTGGATCTGGTACTCGACACCAGCACCCCGCCGAAAATGCCGCACGCGCCGGACGGCCTAAAGATCCTCGTCAGCCGATCGCGGCCGCCGGAGGTCGCCAGCCGGGCGGCCGAAGTGCTCGGCGGCGAACTGGTGGGCATGGGTTCAGCCGGCGCCAAGACCATGGCCGTGGTCCGCGGCGAGGCCCACGCCTATGTCCACGCCGGCGGCCAGTACGAATGGGACTCCGCCGCTCCGGTCGCCGTGGCGCTCGCCGCCGGCTTCCACGTCTCCCGCCTCGACGGCTCGCCGCTGACCTATAATCACCGCGACACCTACATGCCCGACCTCGTGGTCTGCCGGCCGGAACTGAAGGACCGGCTCATGGCGGCGGTAGGCTGAGATGTCGCCCGCGCCCTCGCCTCAAGCTCGCGCCGTCGTCACGGGCGCCAGCGGCTTCATTGGCACGCGCCTGGTCCGACGACTGGCGGACCAGGGTCGCTCGGTGGTCGCGGTCGACATCGCTCCCGCGCGCCAACAGGTGGCGGGTGTGGAATACATCACCGCTGACGTCCGTCGGCCGCTGGATCTCCAGATCGGGTCGGGCGCGCAGGTTCTGTACAATCTAGCGGCCGTCCACCGCACGCCAGGACACCCGGCTCACGAATATTATGAGACGAACGTTCTCGGGGCCGGCCGGGTCACTGCCCTGGCCGAGGCCTGCCAGATACCGCTGATCGTCTTCACCAGCTCGATCTCGGTCTATGGGCCGACCGAAGTGGTGCGCACCGAGGCCTCGCCCCCCGCCGCCACAAGCGATTATGGCCGCTCAAAGCTGATGGCCGAACTGATCCATCAGATGTGGCTGAAGGGTGAGCCCGGCCGCCGGCTGGTCACGGTGAGACCCGGCGTCGTATTCGGGCCAGGAGAGCGAGGCAATTACAGCACCCTGGCCAGCGCGCTTCGACGCGGCGTCTTCTTCTATCCAGGACGCAAGAACACGGTGAAGAGCGGGGGGCATGTGGATGAGCTCATCCGGACCCTCGAATTCGCCGTCGCCCGTCAGGACCGCGAGATCCTTTTCAACTTCGCCTTCCCCGACGAGAGCACCACCCAGGACATCGTCACCACGTTCGGCCAGGTGATGAACCGCCTCTTCCGGCCGGCCACCGCCCCCCTGCCCGCCCTGTTGCTCGCCGCCCGCCTGTTTGAAGCCGCCAACGCCATGGGCGTCAAAACCCCCATCCACCGCGAGCGCGTCATGAAACTGGTGCGCTCAACCCGTATCGCCCCACAGTGGCTCATCGACAACGGCTACCAGTTCGAACTCTGCCTCAGGTCGTCGCTGGAGAGTTGGGCGCAGGAAACCGAAGGGCGGTTCGAGTGACGGTTGCGACCACCACGCCAGAGGCCTTCGCTCAGGTGCAGGATGGAGCGTCCCCAACCACGGGACGAGAGTCTATTGTCATCTATGGGATCAACTACGCCCCCGAGATCGCCGGGGTTGGTCGTTATTCTGGTGAGATTGGCGCCTATCTGGCCGCCGAGGGACATGCCGTCTGTGTGGTTACGGCTCCGCCGCACTATCCCGGTTGGCGGGTGCAGGCGCCGCACCGCAACGGCTGGGCCTATGAGGCGCTGGCCGGCGCTGAGATCTATCGATGCCCACTTTATCTGAGTGAACAGATGAAGGGCGTCCGGCGGCTGCTCGCCCCGTTGTCGTTCGCCGCGAGTTCCGCGCCGGTGGCGCTTTGGAGCATTCTGCGACGGCGGCCCAGTGTCGTGCTGGTGGTCGAGCCGACCCTGTTCGTGGCGCCGATGGCGCTGCTGGCGGCGAGATTGGTGGGCGCGCGGACAGTCCTCCACGTCCAGGACCTCGAGGTGGAGGCCGCCTTTGCGGTCGGACACCTGGGCCAGGGCGGCCTGCTGGCGCGTCTGGCTGGGGCCTTTGATCAGGCCATGGCGCGCAGCTTCGACCGGATTGTCACCATCTCTAACCGCATGGCGGAGAAGATCATCGACAAGGGCGTCGAGGCCAGCAAGGTCGAGGTTGTCCGCAACTGGGTCGATCTGGATCAGGTCCGCCCTGACCAGGACGCCAGCGCCTATCGGCGCGAATTGGGGATCGCCGAGGATGCGTTCGTCGCGCTCTATTCGGGCAATCTTGGCGCCAAGCAGGGCGTGCGGCTGATCTGGGAAGCAGCGGAACGGCTGCGTGACCAGCCGGAAATCCTCTTCCTGGTGGCGGGCGATGGCCCCATGCGGCCTGAGCTGGAGAAGGCGGCGGCCCGGCTGCCGAACCTGCGACTGGTGGGTTTTCAACCCGAGGCCCGGTTCGGCGAGTTTCTGAGCGTGGCTGATGTCCACCTGTTGCCGCAGGAACGGGAGGCTGCCGACCTTCTCCTGCCTTCGAAACTGGGGGGCATGCTCGCCTCGGCCAAGCCGGTCATTGTAACGGCCGATGAGGGTACGGAACTGGCCGAGTTTCTGGGGGCGTCCTGCCGGATGACGCCGCCCGGCGATGCGGCGGCCCTGGCCCAGGCCATCCAGGAGGCCGCCGCCTCTGGCCCGACGCCTGAGCATCGCGCCCAACGCCTGGCGCTAGCAAACCAACTCGCCAAGACCAGCGGGATCAACCTCTTCACCCAGGCGGCGCTGTTCTTGCAGCCGTCAGACGCCTCTTCCGACGCCAGCCTCAAAGCGGCATAGATTCATGTTAGCGGACCCCACACATGCCTGACGCCAAAGGTCGCAAGGTCGCCCTGATCACCGGGGTCACCGGTCAGGACGGCGCCTATCTGACGGAGCTGCTGCTGTCCAAGGGCTATATGGTCCATGGGCTGAAGCGGCGCTCGTCCTCGTTCAACACCGGCCGGATCGAACAGTTCTATCAGGACCCCCATGAGGAGGACCGCCGCCTGGTCCTGCACTATGGCGACCTGACCGACTCCACCAACCTGATCCGCATCGTCCAGCAGGTGCGCCCCGACGAGATCTACAACCTGGCCGCCCAGAGCCATGTGGCGGTCAGTTTCGAGACCCCGGAATACACCGCCAATGCCGACGCCGTCGGCACTCTGCGCCTGCTAGAGGCCATCCGCATCCTGGGGCTGGAGAAGACCACCCGCTTCTACCAGGCCTCCACCTCCGAGCTCTACGGCCTGGTGCAGGAAGTGCCCCAGAGCGAAACCACGCCCTTCTATCCCCGCAGCCCCTATGGGGTGGCCAAGCTCTACAGCTACTGGATCGTGGTGAACTACCGCGAGGCCTATGGGATCCATGCCTCCAACGGCATCCTGTTCAACCATGAGAGCCCGCTCCGCGGGGAGACCTTCGTCACCCGCAAGATCACCCGCGCGGTGGCCGCCATCAAGCTGGGTTATGAGGAGCGACTCTATCTCGGCAATATCGACGCCAAGCGCGACTGGGGCCACGCCCGGGAATATGTCCGCGGCATGTGGATGATGCTGCAGCAGGACGAGCCCGACGACTATGTCCTGGCCACCGGCGAGACCACGGTGGTCCGCGACTTCGTCACCGAGGCCTTCGCCCAGACTGGCGTCACCCTGCGCTGGGAGGGCGAGGGCGTCGATGAGCGTGGGATATGCGCCGAGTCCGGCCGGGTCTATGTGGAGATCGACCCTCGCTATTTCCGCCCCACCGAGGTCGACCTGCTGATCGGTAATCCGGCCAAGGCCAAGGCCAAGCTCGGCTGGACCCACGAGACCAAATGGCAGCAACTGTGCGCCGAGATGGTCGCCGCCGACCTGATCACCGTCGCCAAGGAAAAGTGGCACCATGCAGATTGAGATTGCGCACTCGGTCCCGACGTCGCGTAGAGCAAAGACGCCGATTGTAACGCGTATACTTCGCGCGCTGCCAGATCTTCGCGCTTTCAAGGGCGGGTTGAAGGCGATGCTCTTTCTATGTGGCCCGAAGCGTTCGCCCAGCATCGACTATGTAGTGGATGTCGATGGCCTAAAATTTTTAGCCAATCCCACTTCTTATATAGAATGGAACATCCTCTACTTCGGCGACTATGAAGGTCGTGAAATCTCCCTGTTTCGCGAGGCTTGTCTAAAACACAAGGGAAAAAATCTCGGCGCGATTCTCGATATCGGCGCCAATATAGGGAATCACTCCCTCCGTTTCTCTAAATTTTCCCGCGTCGTCTATTCGTTCGAGCCCAATCCGATCGTCTGCGACCGCCTCGTCGCCAACATCCAGTTGAACGACGCCTTGAACATTAAGGTACGAACGTTCGGGTTAGGCATGGACGATGCAGTGCTGCCTTTTTTCGCCCCGACCAGCGATACAAGCTTCGGTAATATGGGCACGGGCACCTTCGTCCTGGCCGAGGCCCCGAACGACGCCAAGTACATGGAACTTCAGATTCGCAATGGCGATGCGGTTGTGAAGGAGGAGTCACCTGGACGTATCGATGCCATCAAAATCGATGTGCAAGGGTTTGAAACCGACGTGCTGATTGGCTTGGCGAAAACAATCGGAGAGCATTTTCCGGTCATCTGGTTTGAAGTTTCTGGGTCCACCGCCGACGCGATCGCTGACCTTGGGGGCGTGCGTGCGATTATTCCGTTTGAACTTGATCTGTACAAGTTCAACACCCAATCACGACTGGGTTTGTTCCACACGCTTTCTCTTGAACCCTGGGACACCTCTCATCGCCTCAATGAGGGCGACTATATCGTGGTGCCGCGCCTCACAGTTGGTAACCCGGAGTGACAATGGCGGCGGTAACCTTCCCGCTCGCTGGAAAGCGCATCTGGGTCGCCGGCCACCGCGGCATGGTCGGCTCGGCCGTGGTGCGGCGCCTGGCCACCGAGGACTGCGAGGTCCTGACCGCCGGCCGCGACCAGCTGGACCTGCGCCGCCAGGCCGAGGTGGAGGCGTGGATGGACCAGGCCCGCCCCGACGCCGTCATCCTGGCCGCGGCCAAGGTGGGCGGCATCCTGGCCAACGACACCTATCCCGCCGACTTCCTGTATGAAAACCTGATGATCGAGGCCAACATCATCCACGCCGCCCACCGGGCCGATGTGGAGAAGCTGTTGTTCCTCGGCTCCTCCTGCATCTACCCCAAGGAGGCGCCCCAGCCGATCCCCGAAAGCGCCCTGCTCACCGGCCCCCTGGAGCCGACCAATGAGTGGTACGCCATCGCCAAGATCGCCGGCATCAAGCTGGCCCAGGCCTATCGCCGCCAGCACGGCCGCGACTTCATCAGCGCCATGCCCACCAACCTCTATGGCCCCGGCGACAATTTCGACCTGAACACCAGCCACGTCCTGCCAGCCCTGATCCGCAAGGCCCATGAGGCCAAGATGGCCGGCGCCGACCACATCACCATCTGGGGCACCGGCGCCCCGCGTCGCGAATTCCTGCACGCCGACGACTGCGCCGACGCCCTGATCTTCCTGCTGCAGCGCTATTCCAACCACGAGCACGTCAATGTGGGCTCCGGCGAGGACATCACCATCCTGGACCTGGCCCGCCTGGTCTTTGAGGTGGTCGGGTTTGCGGGCGAGATCCGCACCGATCCGAGCAAGCCGGACGGGACGATGCGGAAGTTGATGAGTGGGGAGAGGTTACGGGAGATGGGCTGGTCGCAAAGGATCGGCCTGAGGGAAGGAATCACTTCGGTCGTTCAAAATGAGAACCTCAAAGGATTGCGCGCACGCAAATGAGGGGCTTCACTCGCCGTCTTTTGTCGTTTGCGTCCGTAAACGCCCTCTCCCACTTAGTCGGTGCAGCGTCAGGCATTTTACTGGTCAGATGGATGAGCATCGAGGACTATGCGGTTTATGCTGTCGTGATTACCGTAATGGGTGCCATATCAGTATTGACGAAAGGTGGTGTGCAACTTGGATTTAGCAGCTTGCTCGGAAAAACGTGGCCAGATCTCAGTCGCGCTTCAAGCCTAATTGCCTCGGTACGTCAAACGCGCTGGATCGTATCGGCGTTTATACTACCGGTGATTATCGCGTCTAGCTACCTGCTTTTCGACCGCGCCGGCGCAGACAGTAGACTAAACATCTTTCTCTGTTTTTCTCTCGTCGTCTTTTGGTGGGCTGATATGCGCTCTCGCGTAGTAGATCAGGTGCTCTTTTTTTCGCAGGGCGCGCTTTATGTTCAGTCTATCGATGCGTTGATTTCCATTCTGCGGGTCGCCCTTGTGTTGACTCTGGGCATCATGGGTTTCATCGGCGTAATTAGTGCAACCTTAATAAACATCGCCGCCGCCGTCGCGCGCGTTAGGCCCATATTATCTCGCATTCGCGAAGTTCTAACCTCTATTGAAGAGCCATCACGCTACGACGACCGACGGGCAATAAAGCAAATCGCTATCCGGCAGATACCCGTCGACATATTCTACGTACTTCAGGCCCAGGTCGCGATGATTATCCTCGTGAGTACCGCTGACAGCTCCGCAATCGCGGGTTACGGTGCCCTATCGCGCATTGCTCAGCTTCTCTCCCCAATCCAAGCTATAACGCTAGCAATATTCGTACCGCTCTTTGCTGTCGGCCACGTCGGAGCTCTCAGGAAATTCGGGGGCCTGGTACTCCTCGCCTCCGTCCCTGGGACGCTTCTTTTTCTTCTCGCTTTGGCCACTCCATCAGTGGTGTTGTGGCCGTTAGGACCCGGCTATTCCAACCAGATATCCGCCGTCATTGTCTGCGCAGGAACCGCCGCGTTCAACACGGCCACTAGTATCGCTTGGAGCTTAGCGGCACATCGTGGCTGGAATCATTGGGGATGGTTGCGAATTCCATTCGGTCTGTTTTGGTGCCTTATCGGCCCCCTGATTGTGGCGACCAACACTATCTCTGGCGCGTTCCTGTTTTACGCTGGCTTCTCGATCGGGACCCTCGTCGCTGTTCTCGTCGAGTTAGCGCATGCCATGCTACGGGGAGAACTGACTTGGACGGGGCGCGAAGACGATTGTCAGGACGGCCTAGCTTAAGCTTCATCGCCGACCCTAGTCGCGCAGGAAAGACCGCAATGAAAATATTGGTCTATAGTCACGTATTCCACCCCATGGTGGGCGGCATTGAGACGATGTCGATAGTTCTAGCTGAAGAATTCCAGAATCTCGGCCATGAGGTTCGCGTCGTCACGCCTGTTCCGAGCGATGCGTCTGATAACTTTAGCTTCTCCGTTATCCGCGATGCGTCGACTGCTTCGCTCTGCCGTCAGATCAATTGGGCAGATACAATCCTCGTAAATAATGTCAGTGCGAGAGTTGTCGCACTTCTTATTGGCTTTCATAGACCGTTCGTAGTCAGACATGCCACCTGGATCAGATCACCCGATGGGCGGCTCAGATGGCGCGACCGTATTAAGCAGCGGTTGCTGCGCTTTGGCTCAGGCATATCTAACAGTAACGCTATGGCTTCCCATATTAAGTCCCCCTCGGTCGTGGTCGAGAATTGTTATAATGATCACGTATTTAGTATGGGCCGCAGTGCTCCCGAGCGAGACATTGTCTTTGCTGGCCGATTGGTAAGCGACAAGGGCGTTGATATTCTTCTTAGGGCTATCCATTTGCTTTCGCATGAAGGGATTAGCGCAAGCTTGACAATTGTGGGCGACGGCCCTGAGCGCGCATCCTTAGAAAATCTGAGCGCCGAACTCGGGTTGACTGACCACGTGCAGTTTCTTGGCCGACTGCTGCCGTCCGCACTAGCATCCACCTTCCGCGATCATCGGATTGCGGCCTTTCCTTCAATCTGGGATGAGCCCTTTGGCATTGTGGCTCTGGAGGCGGCGGCTTGCGGCTGTTTTGTCATCGGTTCGGACGGCGGGGGCCTCAGCGACGCTATAGGCCCCTGTGGGGTGACGTTTCGGAACGGCGATGTGGAAGCGCTAGCGGGCACGGTTCGGGACGCGCTAACCAAGAGATGGGAAGCATGTGAGGCGTGTCACGCTCATTTGAGAGCTCATACTCGAGTGGCTGTGGCAACGAGATACCTAGAGGTTCTGTATGCCAATAGAAGGAAACGCGCGACAGGTGGGATTGGATGACGACGTATATCGCCAGACGCCTGAACGATCCAACAATGATCCGACCTGGGCATGAGCAGGCCTCAACGCTATTTTCTGCGGGAGGTTTAGCACTGCTTTTTTTTCTTCTTCTGCCTGCTGAAGGAGTTCTGAGGAAGTGGCTTTTTGTCAATTTTGAATCTATTATTGGTTTTGTTCGCGATCCAGTCCTCCTCCTGATCTATATTTCTTATTTCTCCCGGCTTCGCCGAGTACCCGTCTGGTTAAGGCTGTATATTTTCTTCGGCGGCGCTCTTACTGTTTACGCCCTCACAATTTCGCTCATTGGAAATATTCATCCCGCGGTTACCTTTCTAGGATTGAGGGGTTACGTACTGTACGTGCCATTAGCATTCATACTGGCTGAGGTATGGACCCATGCCGACTTCCGGCGCTTTATTGTGGTCTGCCTCTGGATCTCGATTCCCATCGCTCTGCTTGTCTTCATTCAGTTCAGTTCGCCGGTGGCGCACTGGATTAACAAGGGGACATCGGACGATATGGAGGGACGATTTACGGTTGCGTTCGGTATTGTCCGTCCCTACGGACCGTTCACCTTCGCCCAAGCTCAGAACACCTTTGCGGCGATGATGACAGCCCTCTGGCTGGTCGCTTGGGAGAAGCGCAGGGCGTTCAGCTTGCCGCTTCCTCTGCTGTGGGCGGGCGGATTCGCGACCTTAACGATGGGCGCGCTCAGCGGTGGCCGGACCTTTTTTGGCGGGGCAATCCTGATTGGCCTCGCCTATGTCGTCGCGGGACTGTCTTCCAGGGATGCGCGTCAAGGTGTGACTCGGTTGACAAGGATAGTGCTGGCGACATTGGCCTTTCTATTCGTTTTCATCGTTGTCTTCCCTCGATCTTTCGACGCTATGTCCAGCCGCCAAGCCGCTGCAGTCTCTCACGAAGGCTCGACCTTGGGTCGTATCCTAAGCTGGTTCACCGACATTCTAGAACCGATGCAGACAGCCCCCTTCTTCGGCCATGGTCTCGGTGCGGGTTCCAACGCCGCGTTGAGGCTGTCGGGGGAGAGCTCATTCATGTACGGCGAGACCGAATGGGGGCGGATCATCAATGAGGCCGGACCCTTGGTGGGGCTTCTGGTCATTCTTGCCCGTATCGGGTTCACCGTCTGGATGGGATGGTATTGTCTCGCGGTCAACCGACGCACAGGTGATGGAACGCCACTGATTCTTTTCGGATTCTGCAGCTATTTGACCCTCATCGCCCAGACCACGGGACAGAACCAACTGCTGAGCTTCTGCTGGTTTTCCGTGGGTCTAACGCTTTGTCTGGGCCGGTTGGCGGAGATGAGACTGCGCCCTCGTCCCTCCTGCGCTAAATCCCAGAAGGGACAACGCCCATGAAGGTCGTACTCTCCACGGCGGGCCGGTTCCACATGTTCGCCCTGGCGCGGGAACTGGAGCGCTATGGTGTGTTGGAGTGTATCTACAGCGGCTTTCCCTGGACCGCCCTGAAGCGGGAGCGGTTGGACCGGGCGCGGGTCAAGACCTTCCCCTATGTTCGGCCCTTTCAAATGCTCTCCGGCCGCTTGCCTGTGCCGATCCCGCGCGGGGCCATTGAGACTGTCCATCATCTGTCCCTGACCACCCTGGACACATATGTCCGAGCGACCCTGCCGGAATGCGATGTGTTCGTGGGCCATGAAGGGGCCGGTTTGTGGAGCGGGCGTGCGGCGCAGGGGCGCGGCATCCGCTACGTCTGTGATCGGGGTTGCAGCCACATGGGCTGGAAGGAAACCCTGCTAGAAGAAGAATATGACCGCGTCGGCCTGCTGTATCCGGGGCGCCCGCGCACCTATGACCGCGAGATCGCCGAATATGAGGCGGCAAATCTGATCGTGGTCCCATCCGGATTCGCGCGAGACTCCTTCATCGCTTCGGGCATTTCGCCCGCCCGGGTCGCCACCGTGCCTTATGGCGTCAACCTGGACAATTTTCATCCTGTCGGGCGGGAGCGGTCAGAAAGATTTGACGTCCTGTTCGTGGGCGGGTTGTCGGTCAGGAAGGGTGCCCATGACCTGTTTTCAGCCTTTGACCGCCTTAGCCACCCCCATAAGCGTTTGACTGTGGCCGGTACGATCTCAGCAGAGATCCGGGAGGCTCTTTCCGGTCCGTTGGGGCGGCCCGATGTTCGCGTGATGGGCCCCGTGCCGCATCTGAGCCTCAAAGCGCTGATGACCAATAGCGACGTTCTAGTTCTTCCCAGCATCGAAGATGGATTTGGCATGGTACTGGTGGAAGCCCTCGCTTGCGGCTGTCCTATCATCGCGACGACGAATACGGGCGGTCCCGACCTCATCACCGACGGTGTCGAAGGCAATATCGTTCCGATCCGGGCGCCGGATTATATCGCCGAACGGCTCCAGAGGCTTGCAGACGATCCCGATTTACAGAAGCAAATGAGTCGGTCCGCCGCCCTCAAGGCGCGTGCGATCGGGGGCTGGCGGGACTATGGAACGGCGATGGTGGCAACCTATGAGTCGCTGCTCGGAGGTCGCTCATGACCCAGCCCTCCGTCCTCTTCCTCGGCTTGGCGACCTACAGCCGTGTCGGCGGGCTGCAGAATTTCAATCGCCGGGTGATCGCCAATCTAGGCGCCCTTGCCGCCAAGGGCGCGGTCCGCGAGGCTGTGGTTCACCTGATGGATGACCACGCTGAGGATCTGCCGGAGATTCCCGGCGTGACGCTCTGTGGCCTTGGTCGCAACCGCCTGGCCCTGATCCGCCGGACCCTGACGGCCAGCCGGTCGGCAGATGTCCTGCTGGTAGGGCATATCAACCTGCTGTTCGTGGCCTGGCTGGTTAGGCTGCTGCGGCCAGGCCTCAGGACGGTGCTGTTTGTCCACGGCGACGAGGTATGGAACGACGCCCTGCGGCCGCGCCGCAGACATGAACCCTGGATGCTGCGGTGCATCGACCGGATCGCCTCGGTCAGCGCCTATACCGCTCGGATCATGGGGGAACAGTACCGGGCGCCGGCCGACCGGTTCGTGATCTTTCCCAACGCCATCGATGATTTCGCCGACCCGCCGCGGCGCGAAATGCGAGGCCGCCACATCCTGTGCGTGACCCGTATCGGTGACGGCGACCGACGCAAACATGTCGATCAGCTGATCCGTGCTGTCGGCCTACTGCGCGACCGGGGCCGGCCGGCCACCCTCACCCATGTCGGAGACGGGGCGCTCCGGGGCGAGCTGGAGGCCCTGGCCCGCGCGCTTTCCATTGACGAGGCGGTTCGGTTCGCCGGGCGGGTGACCGACGAGGATCTAGCCCGGCTCTATGCCGAGGCCGATGTCTTCGCCCTGCCGTCGTCCAAGGAGGGGTTCGGAATCGTCTATCTGGAGGCCTGGAGTCACGGCCTTCCGGTATTGTGCGGCACGCGGGGCGCCCCGCACGAAATCATCGAGGACGGGGTCGACGGCCTTATCGCCAATGAGGACGATCCGGGCGACCTCGCCGACAAACTGGACGACCTGCTGTCACGCCCGGATGCGGCCGCGATGGGCCGCTGCGGGCTGGACAAGGTCCGCGCCTGTTATTCAAACGCCAACGCCCTGGACAATCTGCGCCGACTGGTCACGGCATGAAACTCCTCGAAATCATAGCCTCCGTTGACCCCGCCGGCGGGGGGCCGCTCGAGGGCATCATTCGTCAGGACGCCGCCTGTCGCGCGGCCGGCCAATCCGTGGTGCGGGAGTTGGTCACCCTGGACCCGCCGGGCTCGCCCTTCCTCGTCGACTTCCCAATGACGGTGCACGCCTTGGGGCGCCCCCAGTCGGGCGCAGGCGATCCGCTGAGGCGCGCCCTAGACCACTGGGGCTATACGCCCGACCTGGCGCCCTGGCTGCGGGAGAACATCAGCCGCTACGACGCCGTGATCGTTAATGGCCTCTGGAATTACGCGCCCTTCGCGGCCTCCCGCGTCCTGCCTGGCAGCTCCACACCCTACTTCGTCTTCACCCACGGCATGATGGATCCGTGGTTCAAACAAACCTATCCCCTGAAGCACCTCGCCAAGCAGGCGTTCTGGCTGATCAGCGAAGGCCGCCTTCTGGCCGGCGCGCGTTCGGTGTTTTTCACCTGCGAGGAGGAGCGGCGCAAGGCGCGCGGGCAGTTTCTAGGCCACTCGAAGTACAGTGAGACGGTGGTCGGCTATGGCGCCGTGGCCCCGCCGCCCCGCGCGCCAGCCCTGGACGCTGCGTTCCGCGCCGCCACGCCCGGCCTCGGGGAGCGCGACTATCTGCTCTTTCTAAGCCGGATTCACCCCAAGAAGGGATGCGATCTGCTGATTGAGGCCTTCGCCAAGGTGGCGAGTGAGCGGCCCCACATCGATCTGGTCATGACCGGGCCGGACCAGACGGGTTGGCGCCCAGAGCTGGAAGCCCTGGCCGAGCGCCTGGGCGTCGCCACCCGTGTGCACTGGACCGGACCGCTGTACGGCGACGCAAAGTGGGGCGCGCTCTATGGGGCGCAAGCCTTCGCCCTGCCCTCTCATCAGGAAAATTTTGGTATCGCCGTCGCCGAGGCCCTGGGCTGCGGCACGCCTGTTCTCATCTCTAACCAGGTGGACATCTGGCGGGAGATTGCGAAGGCCGGGGCCGGGTTGGTCGAGCCAGACACCGTAGACGGCGCCACGGCCCTATTGCAGCGCTGGTTTGATCTGCCTGCTGCGCGCAGGGCTGCCATGAGCGCAACCGCTGTGGAACTGTTTAACGCTCAGTTCAATGTCGGCCGGACAGGCCCAGCCCTCATCAGGACGATTCAGGAGTTGCTATGAGCGACATTCTTGACGCCGCTTTTACGAATCCACGGGAGGGTGGGGCGACCAGATCGGAAGAGCACACGTCTGAACTCCAGTCACGGCGTAATCTCGTATGCCGTCTTCTGCTCGAAAAAAAAAAATCATAGTCTCGCGTATCGCGCTTTGCACAGCACGACC
>CALEOQ010000017.1 GCA_937910255.1 uncultured Caulobacteraceae bacterium
GGGGCCGCGGGCCCGCCGGGACGCTGCGCGGCGGCGCGGTGCGGGCCGGGGACTGCGCCGGGGGCCGGGGGGGCGGGGAGGGGCCCAGCGCGGTCACCATCCTGGGGACGGAAGACCGCGCGGGGTTGGTGGAGGCCGTGTTCGCCGGCGCCATGACCGGGCACGGGGCGGAGATCAACGACTTCATCCCCTCGGCCTTCGTGCAGCCGGGACCCGCGGTGGTGGCCGTCGCCCTGGCGCTCGCCCAGGCGCGGCGCCTGTCAGGGGCCGCGGTCCTGCGGGCGGTGATCATCGGCTACGAATTGGCCGGGCGGACGCCCAAGGCGCTTGGGGTCCACAATCTGCGCCGGGCCGGCGTGGCCAATCACGGAATCGGGCCGCTGTTTGGCGCGGCGGCCACGGCGGCCAGCCTCCTGGGGTTGTCTGAGGACCAGACAGCCCATGTCCTGACATACTGCGCCCAGCAGGCCTCGGGCTCATGGCAATGGCTGCTGGATGTCGAGCATATCGAAAAGGCCTTTGTCTTCGCCGGCATGGGCGCCCGGGACGGACTGCAGGCCGCGCTCATGGTCGAGGCGGGTTTCCGCGGCGTGCGCGACAGCCTGGACCATCCGTCGGGCTGGATGCGCGCCTCGATCTTCTCCGGCGGCGACGCCGACCGCGCCTACCTGATCGAAGGCCTGGGCGTGCGCTCGGAGCTGCCGTTGACGGCCTATAAGCGCTATCCGGTGGGCGGGCCGACCCAGCCGGCGGTCGAGGCCCTGCTGGCGCTGCGGGACCGGATCGGGACGGCCGAGGTCGCCTCGGTCCTGATCGAGATGCCGGGCCGCTGGCAGGCCTTCCGCGATGCGGCCATGCCGGCCCTGAACCTGCGCTATCTGGCGGCGATCATCCTGCTGGACGGGCGGCTGGACTTTGTTTCGGCCCAGTCGCTCGAACGGATGCGCGGCGACGGCGCGGTCCACGCCCTGATGGATAAGGTGGAAATCCGCCACGACCCGGCCCAGGAGGCCGCGCCGGGCCAGCCGCGAACGGAGTCGGCCAGGGTCGCCGTCACCTGCGCCGACGGCCGCTGCGAAGCGGCCTATGTGCCGCACGTTCTAGGGTTTCCCTCCCACCCCATGGGCAAGGCCGACGTGGTCGCCAAGGCCCTGGAACTGATGAGCCCGGTGCTGGGCGAGGTTCGCGCCCGGGCCGTGGTTGAGGCGGTGGACGGGCTCGAAGACCTGCCGCAGGCCGCGACCCTCATCGATCTGATCGCCCGGCGCGACGCGGCGCCGGCCAACCCCGACCCCCAACAAGAGGTGAGCTGATGTCCTCCGTGACCGAAATGTCCGTCGACACCCCGGTGGTGGACACCGCCCAGGGCAAGGTGCGGGGGCACCGGGCGAACGGCGTCAGCGTCTTCAAGGGCCTGCGCTACGGCGCGTCCACCGGCGGCGACAACCGCTTCCGCCCGCCCCAGCCGGTGGAACCGTGGGCGGGCGTTCAGGACGCCTTCGAATACGGCCACCAGTCGCCGCAGATGCGCAGCATGTTGGCCGACAAGGGACCGATGAGCGAGGACTGCCTGCGGCTCAACATCTGGACGCCGAACACCGACAACGCGGGCCGGCCGGTGATGCTGTGGTTCCACGGCGGTGGGTTCGAGGCCGGCTCCGGCTCGCAGAAGGTCTATGACGGGACCCGCCTGGCCCTGCGCGGGGACGTGGTGGTGGTCGGCCTCAATCACCGTCTGAACGTCTTTGGCCATTGCTTCCTGGGCGAGCGGCTGGGGCCGGAATACGCTGCGGCCGGCAATGTGGGCTATCTCGACCTGATCGCCGCCATGCGCTGGGTGCGGGACAATATCGCAGCCTTCGGCTGCGCGCCGGACAATGTCACCCTCTTCGGCCAGTCAGGCGGCGGACGGAAGGTCAGCCTCTGCTATGCCGGCCACGACGCCGAGGGCCTGTTCAACCGCGGCATCGTCCAGAGCGGATCGCATCTGCGTATCCAGTCGCCGGAACACGCCGCCTCGCTGACCGACGCCTTGCTCAAGATTCTGGACATCGCGCCAAACCAGGTCGAGCGGCTGCTGGACGTGTCAGTGGACGCCCTCAGCGCGGCTCAGATCAAGGTGATGCGCGAGACCCGCTCGCGGTTTTCGCCGGTGCTCGATGGCCTGGCCTTTACGGACCATCCCTTCCTGCCGGAGGCGCCGGCCCAGTCGAACCATCTGCCGATGATGGTCGGCACGACCCGGACGGAACTCTCCAACCAGCTCGGCTATCAGGAGGGCGTCTTCGACATGGACGAGGCCGAGATGAAGCGCCGCCTGGCCAAGTTCATCCCGGCCGAGGATGTGGAGGACGCGGTAAGCGTGTTCCGCACCGGCAATCCAGGCGCCTCGCCGACCGAGGTCTATTTCACCGTCACCTCGGCCCGCGGCTATGTGCTGGACCAGACGATCATGGCCGAGCAGCGGGTGCGGGCGAACGCCGCGCCCACCTTCGTCTACCAGCTCACCTGGCGCTCCCCGGCCGAGGACGGGCGCAAGATCAGCCAGCACACGCTGGACCTGCCCTTCATGTTCGACAACGTCGCCTATGCGACCCACCTGACAGGTCCCGAGAGCGAAGAGACCCAAGCCATGGCCCAGGCCATGGCCGAGAGCTGGATCAGCTTCGCCCGCACCGGCGATCCCAACAACGCCGCCATTCCCCAGTGGCCGGCCTATGACCTGACCGAGCGGCCGACGATGCTGTTCGAGGTTCCGCCACGTCTGGCCCACGACCCCCATGCCGCGGAGCGTGAGTTCATGGCCCGCTACGAGACCCAGCAGATGGGTCGGACCCTGCATCGCTGAACGCCCAAGGACCCGCCATGAGCACCCAGACCGACATGACCGAAGCCGAGACGATGTTCGCCGCCGTCCGCAAGGCCGAGGCCCGCCAGTTCCCCATCGTCGAGACCGCCGAGGGCAAGGTGCGCGGCCTGTCCTCGGGCCGCATCGCCAGCTTCAAGGGTCTGCGCTACGCCGCCGACACCGCAGGCGCCAACCGCTTCCGCCCGCCGCAGCCGCTGCCGCCCTGGGCCGGGGTGCGCGACGCCCTCGACTATGGCCAGATCGCCCCGCAGATCCCCGGGGACCGACGCCACGCCTATGCCGACCTGATCCTCAACGACGTGCAGCCGGGCGGCATGGGGGAGGACTGTCTGGTCCTCAACCTCTGGACGCCGGATCCCAGCCGGCGGGCCAAGCGTCCGGTCCTGGTGCGCTTCCATGGCGGCGGCTTCTATGGCGGCTCCAGCAACGGGCCGGGCGGGGACGGCGAGATGCTGGCCCGGTTCGGCGACTGCGTGGTGATCACGGTCAATCACCGGCTGAGCGCGCTGGGCTATCTTTATCTCGGCGACGAGGGCGAGTTCGCCGATTCCGGCGCGGCCGGGGTGCAGGACCTGGTGGCCGCCCTGCAGTGGGTGGCGCGTAATGTGGAGGCCTTTGGCGGCGATCCCAGCCGGGTGCTGATCTTCGGCCAGTCCGGCGGCGGCGCCAAGGTCAGCCACCTGCTGGGCATGCCCTCGGCCAAGGGGCTGTTCTCCAGCGCCGGCGTCATGAGCGGCTCGCGCCTGGTGGCCATGAAGCGGGACGAGGCGGCCAAGGTCGCCGACCAGCTCCTGCAGCGCCTGGGCCTGAAGGCCAGCCAGATCCGCGAGCTTCAGGCCGTGCCCTACGAGACCCTGCTGGCGGCCCAGGCCGATGTGGAGGCCGTTGAACGTTCCCGGGGCGAGGCGCCGCAGTCCTTCTCGCCGGTCCTGGGCGCGGCCATCCCGCACCATCCCTTCACGCCGGGCGCGCCGCCGGAGTCCCTGGACATCCCGCTGATCGTCTCCACCGCCCTGGACGAGCGGACCTATCGGGAGGTTAAGTTCGACATGGGGTGGGACGAGGTGCTGGAGCGGTTCCGTCGCCGGGTGGGCGAGGACGCCGAGATGCTGCTGGCCGCCTATCGCGACGAGGACCCGGCCGCCACGCCCTTCGTCATCAGCGCAAGGATGGCCAGCGACACCTCGTTCCGCCTGGGCGCCGTGACCATGCTGGAGCGCAGGCTGGCGGCCGGCGGCGCGAAGTCGTGGTCCTATCTCTGGGCGAGCCCCAGCCCGGCCTTCGGCGGCCGCTATGGGGCGGTGCACGGCATCGACGTGCCCTACGCCATGTACGACATCCGCTCGCCCCTGGCTGGCCCGACGGCGGACAATCAGCGGCTGGCTGGAGAGATCGCCTCGGCCTGGGTGGCTCTGGCGGCCACTGGCGATCCCAACAATGGGGTCACGCCAACCTGGGAGGCCTATGATCGCGAGGCGCGCAACACCCTGGTGTTCGGCGCCCCCACCCAGATCGGAAGAGCACACGTCTGAACTCCAGTCACGCCGTAATCTCGTATGCCGTCTCCTGCTTGAAAAAAAAAACAAATCCACCAACTTATCAGCCACGGCAGAACTCCCAGCCTTCTGCGTACC
>CALEOQ010000018.1 GCA_937910255.1 uncultured Caulobacteraceae bacterium
GAGAGGACAAGACGTATGTATGGGTGTGAGAATGGTAGTGGTGATGTAAGGAGTGTGTGATGTAGATGTGAGTGCTTGCAGCAGTTTCGTGTTTTTTTTTGAATGATACGGCGACCACCGAGATCTACACTCTTTCCCTACACGACGCTCTGCCGAGCTAGGCGGGCGAGGACTTCGCCAAGCTGCAGGCCGCCCGCCACGCTCAGGAGGCGCGCCTGACCGCCCAGGCCGCGGTTCGGGCCTAGGCGGTTCCTTGCGTCACCGCGTCACCAAAGTCCTGCCCTATGGGCCTGACCAGCTGTTCGCCCTGGTGGGCGATGTGGAGCGCTATCCGGAGTTCGTGCCCTGGATCACCGGCATGCGGACCTGGAACCAGCGGCCGGCCGGGGCGGGCGTCGACATGCTCGACGCTGAGGCCGCGGTGGGATTCTCGTTCCTGAAGGAGCGGTTCTCCACCCGGGTGCGCCGGGACGCCAATAGCCGGACCATTCAGGTCGGTCTGATCTCCGGCCCCTTCAAGCGGCTGGAAAACCGCTGGCGGTTCCACGACGATCCCGCGGGGACGAAGATCGAGTTCGACATCGACTTCGAGTTCAAGTCCCGCCTGCTGGCGGCCCTGCTGAGCGCCAACTTCCATCAGGCGGTGGACCGGCTGATCGGCTGCTTCGAGGCTCGCGCCGAGGTGCTGTATGGCCCGCCGGCCGCCGCGGATGCTCCGCCGGCCTGAGACTCACGTCAGGCGTTCGCGCAGCATCTCCAGGGCGGCTTGGGCGGCGGCTTGCTGGATCTCGAACCGGGTTTCAAATTCGAACAGCTCGGCCCGGTGGGTGAGGCCGTGATTGGTCCGCGCGGTGGCGATATGGACCGTGCCCACCGGCTTCATCCGCGTGCCCCCATCCGGCCCGGCGATGCCGGTGATGGCCACGGCGAGATGGGCGTTGGAATTCTCCAGCGCTCCTTCGGCCATCATCCGCGCCACGGGCTCGGAGACCGCGCCCAGGTCGGCGATCAGGTCGCCGGGCACGCCCAGCATCTCCTGCTTGGCGCGGTTGGAATAGGTGACGAAGCCCCGGTCCAGCACGTCTGAAGCGCCGGGAATGGCGCAGATCGCCGCGCTGACCAGGCCGCCGGTGCAGCTTTCGGCGGTGACGATTCGCAGGGACTTCTGTCGCGCCTCGTCGATGAGCAGGCGGGCCAAGGTCTCGATTTCCAAGGAAAACATGGGCTCTCCGACGCAACTTCAGTATGGCGCTAGGCGCCGGGCGGCTCAGACCACACCATCGGCGACCATGACCTTACAAGCCGAATCGGCGCGATGAGCCTTTCTGCGCCTCATCCCCAGGCCGTCCCCGCTGTTGCGCCGGCCCTGTTCGGCGTGACCGTCTTCGCCAGCGCGACCCTGGTCTTCATGGTCCAGCCCATGGCCGCCAAGCTGCTCCTGCCGCTCATGGGGGGAACGCCGGCGGTGTGGAACACCAGCATGGCCTTTTTCCAGACCGCCCTGCTGCTCGGCTACGCCTATGCTCACCTGTTGCAGAGGGTGGCCACTGTCCGCCGCCAGGTGTTGATTCATGGGGGCGCCCTGTTGTTGGCCGCCCTGGTTCTGCCGCTTCGGGTCCATGAGTTGCTGGGTCCGCCCACCTCGGACCATCCGGCCCTCTGGCTGCTGGGGGCCCTGGGGCTGATGGTCGGCGCGCCCTTCGCGGTGCTGTCGGCCACCGCGCCCCTGGCCCAGGCCTGGCATGCGCGCATCTATCGCGAGGGGGAGGGGCGGGGGCCCTACGTCCTCTATGCGGCCAGCAATCTCGGCAGCCTGATCGCCCTGCTGGCCTATCCCATCGCCGTTGAGCCGGCCCTGGCTGTCCAGGCGCAGACCTTCATCTGGAGCCTGGGCTATGGGGGCTTCGCCGTACTGATGGCCTGCCTGGGCCTGATGGTCGCGCGCATGCCGACCGAGCCGGCGCCCGCATCGACGGGCCTGGTCGAGGGGCTGGCGGCGGCTTCAGGCCCGCTCTGGCGGACCCGGCTGATCTGGATCGGCCTGGCGGCCATTCCCTCCAGCCTGATGCTGGGGGTGACCACCCACATCACCACCGACGTGGCCTCCGCGCCCTTCATCTGGGTCGTGCCGCTGGCGCTCTATCTGCTGACCTTCGTCATCGCCTTCCAGGACCGCCCGCTCATTTCCCGGGGCGTCGCCCTGGTGATTCATGCCGCGGCCCTGGCGGCCTGCGCCGTCGTCCTGCCGTTCCACACCACCAATCTGGTGCTCCTGCTGGCCATCCATCTGGCGGCCTTCTTCTTCACCGCCCTGGTCTGCCATCAGGCCCTGGTGGCGCGACGCCCGCCGCCGGCGCGGCTGACGGAATTCTATCTCTGCCTGTCCATCGGCGGCGTTCTGGGGGGGGGCTTCAACAGATCGGAAGAGCGTCGTGTAGGGAAAGAGTGTAGACCTCGGTGGGCGCCGGAGCATTAAAAAAAAAAACAACCCGACTACAGCCCGTCTTCGCCTCACCTTCGCATAACTCACTATCCCACTCTTGTTCCTTCATCGCTGCACACACCAGCTTCGCACCACCC
>CALEOQ010000019.1 GCA_937910255.1 uncultured Caulobacteraceae bacterium
TGTTGTTCTGATACTTGAGTTGTTTTTGTTTAGTGTGTCGGCTACCACCAGGATCTACACCTTTGCCTTACGCGACGCGCGCCCGATCTTGCCGAGACCCGGGGGGCGTGCGAGGAGCGCCCGCGGGCGGGGTTTGACGCCCACGGCCGCCAGCTGCGCCGCGGCGAAGATCTCGCCCAGCCATTCCAGGAGCGCGCCGCGCACCGCGCGGCCCAAGATGGGCTCGATCGCCTCAGTGGGGGTGAGGATGTCGCCGAAGTCTTCTAGCTTCGGCTCACCCTTGGAAAACAGGCCCATGGGTCAGTCGTCGTCCCGGTCGGGGCCCATGCCGTCGCCACCGCTTTCCTTGCGCCAGCCGGTGTCCCAGCGGCCGCGCTGGTCCTGGCCGTAGCGGAAGGGGTTCAGGGTGATGGGCACGTTGTCCTTGAAGGCGTGACGGCCCATGGCCTCGGCCTCTTCGGGGGTGGCCTGCGGCGGCTCCGGGCGCGTGTCCCGGGCGGCCGCCGTAGCTGCGCCTCGTCCCGCCTTCGGGGCCTTGGGCTCCTCCACCTCGGTGACCTGGACGACGCCGTCCTTGTTGCGGGTCAGGCGGACGGGCCGCCCGTCCTTGGTCTCGACGGTGATCGAGCCCTCGTTGGGGACCAGATGCTTCATGGCCTCGACGACGGAGTCGCGGGAGGCGATGTCGGCGCCCAGCAGGCCGATCTGGCGGAACAGGGGCGGCTCGCTGGCCATGCCCATGGCGTGCAGATAGGTGTCGAGGATGGCCTCGCTCTCCTGGCGCTCGTGGGGCTTCATGCCGCGGATCTTGATCACCGCCTTGATGGCCCCGCCGTGGAAGCCGGCGGCCTTGGCCTCGGCCACCACGGCGCCTTCGTCGGCGACGCACTGCTTGCGATCGGCGCGGATGCGCTCGATCCGTTCGACGAAGCTGGCCAGCCGGGCCGCACTCTCGTTGTTCGACCCGATGGTCATGCGTGACTCTCCGTTGTTCATGGCGCGGACGCCTCCGAAATGAGTTCGTTGAGGATGTCGCGGGCCTTGGTGAGGGCCTCGCGGCGGGAGTTGGTGGGGATCTCGCCGAAGGTCACGCCGGGGCAGACGGCGGAGGCCTGCTTGAGTTGGCGGCCCCAGGCGTCCATCTCGGCCGGCAGGTCGACGGCGGCCAGGCAAAGGGCGGCGGCGAGGCGCTGGCGGCGGTCCAGGAGGTCAACCATGGTCGGCCTCGATGCGCTTGATCTCGACTATCCAGACCCAGGGATTGGCCGCCCAGGAGCCGACGCCGTTGATGTGTTCCCAGAGCCAGGCATAGACCTCGCGGGGGTCGTGGCTGGCGGCGCCGAAATACTGGTCGCCCTGTTCGACAACATACCGTCCGGAGGCGGGCAGCTTGATCAGGCCCTCGGCCGCCGCGTCAGCTGCGCTGCAGTCGTTCAGCCGCTGCGCCCGCACCCCGGTGATCTCCAGCGTGATCCGGGAGGCCCAGCGGGGCATGTGAATGGAGGGCCGCCAGCGGCCGGGATTCGAGCGCTCCCAATCGGCGGCATAGACGGCCGCATCGTGGCTGTCGTCTGGCCGCAGGGTCCGATGGACGCCGTCGCTCATCGCGTAGGCTGTGCGCGGCACGATGGCGTGAGTTTCCTTCACCCACAGTCGGTCGCCGGGGACGCCGTACGGGCATTTGATCCAGTCCGCCCCCTGGCGGTCATATTCGTCCCACCAGCACCAGTGCGGGCCTCCGTTGTAGGCGTCGAAGTACGGTTTCGGGTGCTTCGGCGGCTGGCCCGCCAGGCGCTGCGGGGCGACCGTCTCGACCTGATAGTCCGACGGTTGCGGCTTGATGATCCGCCGGGTCTGCGTCTTCCGGCCGATGAGTATCGCCCGGACCATGGGCGCGCTGAAGAGGATAGGCCGCTCTTTCACCGGCGCACCTCTGGCAGATCGCTGTGGGTGACGCCGTCCAGGGCGCGGCCGGCGAAGCGCTTGCCGACCCGCCAGACCACCTGGCCCTGGGGCTCGGCGAAGCGGTGGCTGGGGGTCTTGTCCTCGAACCACTCGACGTCGTCAGGCGCCTGGTCTTCGGCGACCCACTGTCCCCACTGCTTGAAGAAGAACGGCACCCCGGCGGCGGCGCACTGGTCTCGTAGCCTGCGGGCCCAGACGGGGTTCATCGGGCGCGCGCCCTGACCGCTTTCCCCGCCGACGATGACGCCGGCGCGGCCGCCCAGGGCCAGGAAGTCGACGGGCAACAGGATGGGGCCCAGCATCGGCTCGATGGACACGAACACCGTCCAGCCTTCCTCGGCCAGCGCCCGCATGTCCCGCCAGCGGTGATTGAACTCACCCTGACGCTCCGCGCTGAAGCCCATCTGGACGTTGTGGAGCGGCCAGGACCACACCTCGGCGGGTGCGCCGGAGAAGGTGGTCCAGTTGGCGTAGATGTCTTCCAGGCGACCCTTGGGGAGCAGCCATTCGGCCGCGCGTTCGGTTCGCTTCGTCAAGACCTGGAAGGTGTGATGTTCCGCGATCGCCTGAACGGTGAAGACGTCCAGAATCCAGTCATCCCTCACCCCCTCGGCGAAGAGATCGCCATGGGCGCAGGTGAAGATGCGGCGAGGCTTTCGCCACTCCAGCGGCTGGCTAAGCCAGGACTTGTTCAGCCGCACCTGGCCGTTCCACACCGGCCCGGCCTTGGTGGCCGTCGTCAATCCGATGCGAGATGGATGGTGGCGAAGCCGCGTCCCGGCCAGACGCATGGCGTAGCAGTTGGTGCATCCCGGCGAGACGACCGCGCAGCCCGTGATCGGGTTCCACGTCGCATCAGTCCACTCGATGTGGGTGCTCTCAGCCATGGACGTCGGCCTCGTGGGGGGTGAAGTAGCGGACGCTGGGGGCGCCGGGGCGCGGGAGGCGCGGGGGGCCGCCCAGGGCGAGGTTGAGGCGGCTCAGGGTGTCCTCGCCCTGGGGGCGAAGGTGGAAGGTCTTGCCGTCGCGGTCGATCAGGGCCGCGCGCTCCAGCTCGACGATCAGGGACCAGAGCTTTTTGCGCTGGTTGCCGGGGACCGGATCGGGCAGGCCGACGGCGTCGGCGATGCGGCGGAAGTTGCCCTCCCGGTGGGCGAGGTTGGCCAGGATCTTGTGGGTCCGGCCGCCGGGGGTGAAGTTGCTGGCCGGGGGCATGCAGGCCCGCTGGCGAATGGCGTGGGTGACGGCCATGGTCTGGGGCCTCAGTGCAGGTGACGGGGCAGATCGGAAGAGCACACGTCTGAACTCCAGTCACGTCGTAATCTCGTATGCCGTCTTCTGCTTGAAAACAAAACAGACCCATAGTCCGACAAAGGGGCTGTCGGGAACCTTGACCGACAGACCTACCGCCCGTTGCTCCACTGTGAACCGCGTCC
>CALEOQ010000020.1 GCA_937910255.1 uncultured Caulobacteraceae bacterium
TTTTTTTTTTCAGGCAGAAGACGGCATACGAGCTTACGACGTGACTGGAGTTCAGACGTGTGCTCTTCCGATCTGATGGCCATGTGGGGCACGGCGCTGGCGGTGTTCATCGCCGTGCCGCTCGGCCTGCTGGGCGCCCGCAACATCGCCCCGCCAGCCATTCAGTGGCCGGTGCGCCGGATCATGGACATCCTGCGCTCTGTGCCCGACCTGGTGATCGGCATGGTCTTCGTGGTCGCCGTCGGCCTTGGCCCCTTCGCCGGCGTCATGGCGCTGGCCCTCAACACCGGCGGGGTGCTGGGCAAGCTGTTCTCCGAGGCCGTGGAATCCATCGACAAGGCGCCGGTCGAGGGCGTGCGCGCCACCGGCGCCCACAAGCTGCAGGAGATCGCCTGGGGCGTGATCCCGCAGGTTGCCCCCTTATGGACCTCGTACGCCCTCTACCGCTTCGAATCCAACAGCCGGGCGGCCACCATCCTCGGCCTCATCGGGGCCGGCGGCATCGGCCAGATCCTGTTCGATAGCCTGAACAGTTTCAACTATTCCCGCGTCGCGGCCATCGCCGCGGTGATCGTCGTCGCCGTGACCCTGATCGACATCCTGTCCCAGGCGATCCGCTCGCGGCTGATCTAGGGCAAGGCGCTCCGCCGGCTTGAGGCGGAAGCCAAACCTGCCAAGCTGGCGGCATGTTCAGCGCGCCCTTCGTCACAGGCATTACGGTTCTGGTGCTGGTGGCCATGTCGCTGGCCTTTGCGCGGCGGGCGCCGGCGGGGATGAAGCTGCCCATGCAGTGGGGGCTTGACCGCCGGCCGACCTGGTCGGCGCCGCGGGGGATTGCCCTGTCGTTCACGCCGCTGCTGGCGGCCTTCAGCCTGATGCCGTTCAGCCTGGCCAGCCTTTGGGTGGAGCCCGACGAGCGGCTTGAGTTTCGCCTGGTGCTGGCCTTTGTCGGCCTCGCCTACATCGCCGTCCACGCCCTGCACCTCTATCTGCTGAGCCGGTGGCTGAGGTCGCACGAACGGAGCTAGGTGCTCCTGATACCCCCGACCATGACGGAGAGAGACTGTGCGGCCGCCCTCGTCCTTCGAGGCCCTTCGGGCGCCTCAGGATGAGGACGGAATTCAGGATGAGGACGGAATGATGGGCTTCAGCCCGCGCCCACCTCCCTCATCCTGAGGTGCGAGCGAAAGCGAGCCTCGAAGGACGCAAAGCGCCTCACCCCACCGGCAGGTCGAACATCAGCTGACGGGAGACCCGCACCGGCGGCGAGCCGTAGCCCAGCAGCTCATCGTGATAGGCCTTCATGTCGAAGGCCGCGCCGGCGCGGGCTTCCGCCTCCCGACGCAGGGACCAGTGTTCGCGCCAGCCGACGAAATAGGTGGGCAGCTGGGCTGAGGAGACCCGGGCGCGGATCCATTTGCCGGCCGCCTCGCGCTCCTGCTGGAAGGCGTCGTGGGTCATCAGATGCATGGCGCGGGCTTCGTCCCAGCCCTCGACGTGGACGCCGATGTCGAGGATGGCGTTGGTGATCACCCGCAGCAGGAATTTGAGGTTGGCCAGCTGGTAGAGCGGATGACCGTCCCGGTGGCCGGCCTCGACCATGACGTCCTGGGCGTAGCAGGCCCAGCCCTCGACGAAGGTCCCCGACCAGAGCACCGAACGCAGCACCGAGGGGTGGCGGTTGGAGATGGCCAGCTGCAGGTAGTGGCCCGGCGTGCCCTCGTGGACGGTGAGGCCCTCCAGCGTCCAGTTGTTGTATTCCCTCAGGAAGGAGTCGGCCTGTTCAGCGCTCCAGTCCTCGGGGATGGGCGAGATCTTGTAGAAGGTGGGCAGCTCCCGATCGAGCGGGCCGGGCGGATCGCAATAGGCCACGGCCACGCCGCGCTGGAACTCCGGCGTGAGGACCAGCTCCACCGGCTCGGTGGGCGGGGTGACGATGGGGTGGGTGGCGACGAATGCGATGGCGGCGTCCAGCTTGGTCCGGGCGACCTCGATCAGGGTCTCGGGCGTGGCCCGGTCGGCATAGACCAGCTCGAGCGCCGCGGCGATGGCCGCCTGTTCCTGATCGGCTGTGGGCCGGGCCGGGGTCGGCGGGGCGTCGTCGGCCACCAGCACCTGACGGGCGATGTCGTACATTTCGGCCCGCACCTGGGCCAGCGCCTGCTCGGCGGCGGTCTTGATCTCGGCGCGGGTCAGGGGGCTGTCGAGGGCGAAGGCCAGCTTGGCGTCATAGAGATCGGCGCCCAGCCGCCATTCGCCGGCCGCCTGCGGCACCAGGGTCTCGTCGATCCAGGTCTGATGCGCGGCGATGGCGGCCTTGGCGACGCTGGCTGCGGCGCGCAGCTCGGCCTGCGCCTCAGGCTCCAGGGCGCCGGCCTCGGCCAGCAGCAGATCGACCAGGCTCACCAGACCGGCGTTCTGACCTGAGACCGTCTTGGCGTGGATCTTCGGGGTGCGGGCCGGATCGAGGCTGGCGCGCACCTGGGACAGCAGGCCCGGAAAGCCGCTCATCCGCGCGGTCGCAGAGGTCAGTCGCTGCGGCAGGGGGGCGAAGTCCCGGGCGATCAGCCCATAGAGGGCCGAGCCCACCAGGGACTGATAGATCAGCGGATCCCACAGGTGGGCCTGCAGGGTGTCGAGGGTCCAGACCTCGCCGGCCAGGCTGTTGCGCAGGATGGCGGCGTCCACCTGCCGCTCGCGCGACAGGTCGGCCGGGGTGAAGGCGTTGAGCTGCGCCAGAAAGGCCGCGGCGCTGGCGCGACGGGCGGCCCATCCGGCAAGGCTCAGATCATCCAGGCGGTCGTCATAGCGATGATCTCCCCACAGGGTCGCGGTGATCGGGCTGAGCCGCAGGCTGGCCTCCAGCCAGGCGGCGCCCAAGGCGTCGAAGGCGGCGTCGGCGGGGCGCTGGGCGGGCGTCTGGGCGCGGGCGGCCGACAGGGGCAGGGCCGCAGCGGCCCCGAAGGCCATCAGCATGCGGCGGTCGAGCAGGAGAGGCATGGCGGTGATCCCAAGACGCGCCGCAACCCTCTGGCGCAGCGGCACTGTCGGTCAGGGGCGCATTACGGGCAAGCTCGCGCGCCATCCCCCACGGCGTCTCCCTCGGGCTTGTCCCGAGGGTCCCTGTCGAGGGCTAAGCGCATGCGGCGCGAGGGATCCTGGGCACAAGGCCCAGGATGACGGCCGGTGGGGTGGGGGCGCGGTGATCGCCGTCCCACGCGCCGCAGGCGCCTTCAAGAGGGGACACGAAGAACACAAAGGGGCGCAAAGAACACAAAGGGCGGCCGCCGACACCTTTGTGTCCTTGGTTATCTTCGTGTTCTTCGTGTCCCCTGCTTTTCTAGGACCTCAGGCCGCCTTCGGGCGTCGCCGCACGCGGGCCAGGCGGCGCAGCCTCCGCC
>CALEOQ010000021.1 GCA_937910255.1 uncultured Caulobacteraceae bacterium
GGCCGGGGGGGGCGGCGGGCGCGGGGCGTGGCCGGGGGGCGGGGCGGCGGGGGCGTGGCCCTGGTGTGGGGTGTGGGGGGGGTGCGGCCCCCGCGCCGGGGGCTCATCCCGTTTGCCGCGGCCATTCCGGCGGCGACGATCACCGTCTTCGGACTGGGTCTGACGGCCCGCGATGGCGTCGTGGTCCTGGTCGCCCTGACCGCCGGCCTGACCGCCATCGGCCTCGTGGCCTGGGCGGTGCTGGGCTAGCTGCTCGTGACTTCACCCCCCGTTAGGCGCCAGGGTGGCCGCATGCTTCGATATCTGCTCGCCGCCCTTCTCTTCGGGCTCTCTGCGTCGCCGGCCGCGGCCCAGACCGCCAGCCCGACGCTCGAGCCTGCGCCCGCCATCGCCAGTCGCACATCGGGCTCCGAGGACAGCGACATTGTCGCGCGGATCACCGCCATCTTCGCCGAGATCCCTGGCCTCCAGCAGGTGGAGGTTCGCGTCAGCTCCGGCGTGGTCACCCTGCAGGGGTCCGTCGCCACCCCCAGCGAGGCTGAGCAGGCTGAAGCCATCGCCGCGCGGGTGGCCGGGGTGGTCACCGTGCAGAACGCCCTGGAGCGGGACCTGGATGTCCGCTCCAATGTCGCGCCAGCCTTTGCGCGGTTTCAGCAGGAGACCCGCGGCCTCATTCAAGGCCTGCCGCTGCTGGGGGTGGCGCTCGGGGTCGCCGCCCTGATCGGACTGGTCGGCCACGGCCTGGCCGGGATCGGGCGACTCTGGGCCTGCCTGACCCCCAACGCCTTCATGGCCGAACTGGCCGCCAGCAGCGCGCGCGTGGTGTTCGTCGTCATGGGGGTTGTGGTCGGCCTGGAAATCCTCGGGGCGACGGCCCTGCTCGGCGCCGTGCTCGGCGGCGCCGGCGTGATCGGTATCGCCCTGGGCTTCGCCGTCCGCGACACGGTGGACAACTATGTCTCCAGCCTGATGCTCAGCCTGCGCCAGCCCTTCCGGGCCAATGACCATGTGGTGATCGGCGGCGAGGAGGGCCGCGTCATCCGCCTGACCTCACGGGCGACGGTGCTGATGACCCTGGACGGCAATCACCTGCGCATCCCCAATTCAATGGTCTTCAAGGCCGTCATCCTGAACTACACGCGAAATCCCGAGCGTCGGTTCGAGTTCGACCTGGGGATCGGGGCCGAGGAGGATGGATTGGAGGCGATCGGCCTGGGGCTTAGCGCCCTGAACGCCCTGCCCTTCGTCCTGGCCGAGCCTGAGGCCAGCGCCGTGATCGTGGATGTGGGCGACTCCAACATCGTCCTGCGGTTCTATGGCTGGGTCGACCAGCGCCAGACCGACTTCCTGAAAGGGCGAAGCCGGAGCATTCATGCGGTCAAGGCCGCCTTCGAAGGCGGCGGCTTCAGCCTGCCCGAGCCCATCTACCGGCTGCGCTATGACACGCCCGCCCCCAGCGCCCCGGCCGGTCCTGCGGCTCCGGCGCCTGCCCCCGTCCAGCCGCCGGCAAGGCCCCGCGCTGATCAGGCCAGCCATGAAGCCCTCGACACGGCGCCGGCCCCGGCGGTCGAGCGCCTGGTGCAGGAGGAGCGTTCTGACCGGAAGGCCGGCGACCTCCTCGACGACCGCCGGCCGATCGAGTGATCTGAGGTGATCAGACGCGGTCTGATCGCATCAGCCTAGGAACGCTTCTGCAGGACCGCCAGAGCCTGGACCGGTTCATCGCCCCGGCCGGGCACGATCTCCAGGACCGAAAAATGCTCTTCGGCGAGGGCGATGAAGGTCGAGCGGCGTATCCAGGTGGATAGATAGTTTGAGCCTTCCAGGGCGTCGTTGAAGATGACGAGCGGTGCCGACTGAAGCGAGACACGGACCGACTCCGGCCCCCATGCCGCGGCGTAGGCCTCGTCGTGAAACGTCAGCATCGCAAGGCCCCCCGGCCGCAGCACGCGCGCGATTTCTGCAAGCCAGGATCGGATGGCCGTCTCCCGAAGATGCGTGAATACGGAATAGGCGTAGACGAGATCCCGGTCGCCGGACGCACGCTTGACCGGAGGCTGAAGACTGTTGCGCAGATAGCGGCCGGGCAGGTTGGCGTCGCACCAGCCCACGAGCGCCCTGTTGATGTCGGTGCCGAGAAAGTCGCCGCCTGACTTGAGGACGTCCGGAGCGATCCATCGGGCGATGCGGCCACATCCGCAGCCCAGGTCCCAGACGCGCGCCCCATCCCATGTGGCGCCATGGCTTGCGGCCACGGAGATGAACCAGGTCGCATCCTGCTTTCCCTTCTCGGAGTACCATCGTTGCGAACCTGTGCCGGCCACAGCCCCGATCAGGGCGGCCGGCGGCATCGGCAAGCCGTCCTGATAGGGATCGCTGGACAGTTCCGCGTGACGTCGCTCCTGGCGGCGGTGAAGCGGGCCGATCAGGCCGCTGACCTCAAGCCCCCGGTGAAGGAGGCGGCGTAGCGGGTCTCGCATGAAGAGTACTCCTGGCCCTTGTGACAGCCACAAGAGCCATAACGGACGGGATCTGGCCTAGGCTAGGTCCTGGCGCGGACCGGCGCTGCGCGGCTAGTCTGCGGCATGCAGCGGATCGCCGTCATTGGCATAAGCGGCTCGGGGAAGACTACCTTCGCGCGGGCCCTCGCGCGCGCGACCGGCTTGCCGCTGCACCACGTCGACCAACTCTTCTGGACGGGACGGTGGCGGCCGGTTCCAGAGCACGCGTATCTGGAGTCCCATTCGGCATGGGTGGGCCGCGACCGGTGGATCATCGAAGGATTCGTGGACCGGTCGTTCGAGCAACGGCTCCAGCGCGCCGACCTCATCGTCTATCTGACGCCGCCGCCGTGGGTCTGCGCCGGGCGCGTGGTGAAGCGCTGGTGGGCGCATCGGAAAACCGCCCGCGCCGAACTCCCCGCCGAAGCCCTCGAGCGGCTGGATTTTGGGTTTCTCTGGGTGGTGCTTAGCGCCGCCGAGCGACCCGCCATCGAGGCGGCCTTGGGGCGGGCGCCCGAGGCCGTGGTGCGGCGGTTGGCCGGCAAGCGAGATCAGGCCGCCCTGCTGCGCCAGCTTGTGGACGAGCGGACGCCGAAACGCCCGCCGGGGGGTTAGGCCTGGCGGGCGTTATGGATGTTTGGGTGCGGGGACAGGATTTGAACCTGTGACCTTCAGGTTATGAGCCTGACGAGCTACCGGGCTGCTCCACCCCGCGGCAGATGGGTTTGGCGCGTGGGGGTGCGCCTTATGTGTCGGCAAGGGATTGTCTGATGAAATGCATCCGTTTGGTAGACCTGGCGGCGACCTACTCTCCCGCGCCTTAAGACGAAGTACCATTGGCCCAGAGAGGCTTAACGACCGAGTTCGGAATGGGATCGGGTGGGGACCTCTCGGCAAAACCAC
>CALEOQ010000022.1 GCA_937910255.1 uncultured Caulobacteraceae bacterium
GGCCGGTGAGGTGTTCGTGGTTGGTGTTTTTGTTTTTAAGGATACGGCGACCACCGAGATCTACACTCTTTCCCTACACGACGCTCTTCGGAGCTACGCTGGACGGCTTCAACGAGCGCGGCGGCGACGTCGTCAACCTGGCCGTGGAGGACGTGGAGCTGACCCGCTATCAGGCCGGTCCCGGTGTGGAGCTCCTCCTGGCCGCCCGGCCCATGGGCTCGGCCAGCGTCTCGGGCGACCTCTCCGTGCGCTATGACGCGAGCTGGGGCGACAGCGACTATGTGATCGACGCCGCCATGCTGGGGGCGCAGGTCAACGGCAGGCTGGGCGAACTGGACGACCCCGTGACCCTGGCCGGCGGCCTTGCGGCCGACTGGGGCGCGTTGGAGGCCAGCTTGCGCGGCTTCTATGTTCACGCCGAGGACCAGGACGCCCACGGCGCCAGCCTCGGCCTGCGAGTGGCCTTCTAGACGTGACGTCGGCGCCAGAGGGTTGTGACCGCGCCCTCTGGCGCTAGTCTGCACGGGCGACTGCGAAGGGAGCGGTCTTGAGCGACGAATTCAGCTTCCTGTTCGCCTTCTACGGCCTGCTGCTGGGCTTGGCGGTGACCGAGATCGTGGCCGGGTTTTCCCGGGCCTATGACGAGCGGGCCGCCCGGCCGCTGGGCGTGATCGCCCCGCTGTTCGCCATCCTGCTGTTCCTCGACCTGATCACCTTCTGGGTCGGCGCCTGGGAGTGGCGGGCGCTCAATTCCGTCGAGTTCGCCCATGCGGTGGGGGCTGCCGTGGTCGCCCTGCTCTACTATTTCGCCGCCACCCAGGTCTTCCCCAAGGAAGGCGACGTGGACACCCTGACCAGCCACATCCTGCAGCACCGGCGCCCGGTGGTGTTCTGCGTGATCGTCAGCAACATCATCTCGCTGATCCCCACCTTCGCGAGCGCCGTGGAGGTGCGCGCGCCGCTTCTGGACGTGGCCGCCTGGATGGCGGTGAACCTGGTCTATTACGGCGCGCTGATCCTGGCCGCCACGGCGCGCAGCCACCGGGTGATCATCGGAACCCTGGTCCTGCTGATCGCCTATGTCAGCGGCGCGACCCTGTTCCTCGGCTAGGGTCTACTCCGCCAAAAACCCCTCCACCTCGGCCATGAAGGCCTCCAGCTGGTCGTGATGCACCCAGTGGCCGGCGCCTTCGAAGTTCACCAGCCGGGCGTTCTGGAAGTGCTTGATGCGACCATCAGCCTCCGGGTCTGAGGCCCAGGATTCCTCGCCACGCATCAGCAGGACCGGGCAGGTGATCTGGCTCCAGAGGTAATGCTGGTCGGCGTGGGACAGGCCGCCCAGGCCCCAGCGGGAATGGTTGTCGAACTTCCAGCTATAGGTCCCGTCCTCGTTCTGCAGGGCGCCATAGATGGTCAGGTGCCGGGCCTGTTCAGGCGACAGGTGCGGGTTTTCCTCGGCCATGCGGGCCACCGCGTCCTCCAGGGTGGCGTAGCGGCGGGGGCTGCGGCCGGAATTCTTGCGCCGGTCCTCGATCCAGTCGCGCAGGCGCTGGTCCACCGTGCGCCTGGCCTGTTCCTCCATCACCGCGGGCGACGGACCCAGGCCCTCGATGGCGACGATCTTCTTCACCTGGTCGGGATAGGCGCCGCAGTAGTTGAGCGCGATGCCCGCCCCCATGGAGTGGGAGATGATGGTCACCGGGGCCATGGCCTTCTGGTGCACGATCTGGGCGATGTCGTAGATGTAGGAGGCCATGTCATAGCCGCCGCCGATGGACCAGGCGCTGTCCCCATGGCCGCGCAGGTCGGGCGCGATGATGTGGTAGCGGTCTGCCAGGCGCTGGGCCACCCAGTCCCAGTTGCGGCAATGGTCGCGGCCGCCATGGATCAGCAGCAGAGGCTCTGCGCCCTCATTGCCCCAGTCCACATAGTGCAGGCGCAGGCGCTGGGAGAAGTAGAAGTGGGACGTCGGGCCTTGCATGGCGCTCTCTTTCGCGAGGGTCGTCAGATGGTCTTAGAGCCTGGAGCGCGTTTCGTTCCGATAACCGGTTCCCACTTATCGGAACGCGCTCTAGAGCCAGTTGGAGCGCTTGAAGCCCACATAGAGGCCCGCGCACGCCGCGGCGATCACCGCCAGGACGGCAGGGTAGCCATAGCGCCAGTGCAGCTCCGGCAGATAGTCGAAGTTCATCCCATAGATGCCGGCGATGGCGGTGGGCACCGCCAGGATGGCGGCCCAGGCGGCCAGCCTTCGGGTGATCACCCCCTGGCGCTGCTGCTCCAGCAGGTTGGAGACCTCGAACACCGAGGTGAGCGTCTCGCGCAGGGCGCCGACGCGGGAGTTCACCCGCCGCACATGGTCGCGGATATCGCGGAAATAGGGCCGCACCTCGGAGTCGATACAGGGAAACTCCAGCCGCTCCAGCCGGCTGGCCACCTCCTCCATCGGGCCCAGAATGCGCTCGAAGCGCAGAAGCTCGCGGCGCAGCTGGAAGAGGGCGCGGATCTCGGTGCGGCTGAGGAAGGTGTCCAGCGCCCGCTGCTCCATGGCCAGCACCGCCTCCTCCGCCTGGTCGACGATCGGGGTATAGCCGTCGACCACGAAGTCCAGGATGGCGTGCAGCACATAGTCAGGCCCGTGCTTCAGGAGGGCGGGCGAGGCCTCCAGATGGGCGCGCAGCTCCAGGTGGGCGCGGGGCGAGCCGTGGCGGACGGTGATGATGTGGCCGGCGCCCAGAAAGATGTGGGTCTCGCCGTAGGCGATCACCTCGTCCTCGTCGATCTGGGCGGTGCGGGCGACGACGAACAGCTCGTCCCCATAGGTCTCGACCTTGGGCAGCTGGTGGGCCGAGAGCGCATCCTCCACCGCCAGAGGGTGCAGGTGAAAACGGCTCTGCAGGGCGCGCAGCTCGGCCTCGTCGGGCTCCAGCAGGCCGATCCAGACGAACTCACCGGGGCCGAGCGCCAGGCCGTCGGCGCTCAGCGAGGCGGCGCGAACGCGGGCGCCGTCCTTATAGACATAGGCGGCGACGATGCTCATCGGGCCTGACTCATCGGCGCTCTACCGCACAAAGCTGGCCCCGTTCACGTCCAGCACCGCCCCGGTCATGGAGGCTGGAGCGTCCAGGGCCAGATAGGTCGCCACGCTGGCCACCTCGTCCGGCTGGGCCACGCGGCCCAGCGGGATGTCGGCCAGCAGCTTGTCCCCGCCCCGGCTGGCCAGATAGTCCTCGGCCATGCCGGTCATCACATAGCCGGGGCAGATGGCGAAGGCGGCGAGGCCCTGACCTGCATAGCCGCGGGCGATGGACTTGGTCATGGCCACCATGCCGGCCTTGGACGCCGCATAGTGCCAGTGGGCCGGCGAATCCCCGCGATAGGCCGCCCGGCTGGCCACATTGACGATGCGGCCACGCAGGCCTTTGAGGCCGGCCTCGCGGGCGGTCGCGTGCAGCACCATGCGCCGGCAGAGATCGGCCGAGCCCTGCAGGTTGATCTGCATGGTGCGGGCCCAGCTGGCCTGCCACTCGGCGTCCGGCGCATCGACCGGAATGGCCTCGAAGACCCCGGCATTATTGATCAGGACGTCGATGCGACCGTCCAGGGCGTCCAGCGCCGCGCCCCACAATTCGTCACCGGCGCCGGCCTGGCTGAGATCGGCGGCTAGGATGCCGGGGGCGGCGCGCGTGCCCTGGCCGATGACCTTGGCTCCGCGCGCAGCTAGCGACTGGACGATGGCCGCGCCGATGCCGCGGGTGGCGCCGGTGACGAAGATGTGGGGTTGGGACTCAGGCATGGCCAAGCCTAGCGGGTTCGGGTCCGCGCCTTAAGCCACGATCCGCACCGGAATGCCCTTCACCGCCGGAGTCAGGGCCTGTTTGGAATGGTGGGCCACCGGCGCCAGCACGTTGCATTCGGGATAATAGGCGCCCAGGCAGCCCGGCGGGATGTCATAGGCCGTGACCCGCAGGCCCTCCTTGCGCCGGTCGATCCCGTCCTCGCTGTCGGTGACCAGGGTCACCACCTGGCCTTCGGTCAGGGACAGCCTGTCCATGTCGGCGGCATTGATCAGCACCACGTCGCGGGTCCCCTGGATGCCGCGGAACCGGTCGTCATAGCCATAGACGGTGGTGTTGAACTGGTCGTTGGAGCGCAGGGTCATCAGCCGGAAGAGGTCGTCCTGGTCGGCGAACCCCACCGCCGAGAGGCTGGACGGACAGATGAACCGGGCGCGCCCGCCCTCCATGCCGCTGAAGTCCCGCTCCCTGGCGGGATTGCCCCGGTGAAAGCCGCCGGGCTGGCGGAAGCGGCCGTTGAAGTCGGCGAACTTGTCCGGGTAGGTCGCCTCGATGGCGTCGCGGACCTGGCCGTAGTCGGCGGTCCAGGCGTCCCAGTCCACCTTCGGGTTGGGCTCCAGCAGGGCCTTGGCGATCCCGGCGACGATGGCCGGCTCGGACCTGAGGTCTGGGCTGGCCGGCGGATGCGTCCCGTCGGAGGCGTGGATACAGCTAGTGGAATCCTCCATCGACACCGTCTGGGCGCCTGTCGCCTGCACGTCCTCTTCGATCCGGCTGAGGCAGGGCAGCAGATAGGCGGTCCTGCCATTGATCAGATGGCTGCGATTGAGCTTTGTGGCGATCTGGACGGTGAGATCGAGGCCTGTCCAGGCCGCCTCCACCCGCGGACTGTCGGGCACGGCGCGAACGAAGTTTCCGCCCAGGCCGATGAAGGCCCGCACGGTCCCGTCCAGCACGCCCTCGCACACCTCCACCGTGGTCAGGCCCTTCTCCCGTGGCGGCTCGAAGGCGTATTGCTCGGCCAGGCGGTCGAGGGGCGCCAGCTCGGGCTTCTCGGTGATCCCCACGGTGCGCTGGCCCTGGACGTTGGAATGGCCGCGCACCGGGCAGAGGCCCGCGCCCGGTCGGCCCACATTGCCCCGCAGCATCATGAGGTTGCAGACCATGTTGACGTTCTCGACGCCCAGCCGCTGCTGGGTGAGGCCCATGCCGTAGACGCCGATCGCGGCCTGGCTCTCGCCATAGGCCCGGGCCGCGCCGGCCAGAGCGGCCATGGACAGGCCCGATTCCCGTTCGATATCGGCCCAGTCGGCCTGGCGGCAGAAGTCGGCGAAGGCTTCGAAACCCTGGGTGTAGTCGGCGATGAAGTCGTGGTGGATCAGGGCCGGATTGCCGGCTGCGCGGGCCATCTCGTCGGCCTCGATCAGCCATTTGCACAGGCCGGTGATGGCCGCGAGATCGCCGCCGGTCTTCACCTGATGGTACTGGGCGCTGATCTCGGTGACGTCCGGCGTCAGCATCTGGAAGGGAGACTGCGGATTGCGAAACGCCTCCAGGCCTCGCTCGCGCAGGGGATTGAAGGTGATGATGGTCGCCCCGCGGCGCACCGCCTTCTGCAGGTCGTGCAACATGCGCGGGCTGTTGGAGCCGACGTTCTGGCCGAAGAAGAACAGGAAGTCGGTCTTGTGGAAGTCTTCGAGCGTGACCGTGCCCACCGGCGCCCCGATGCTTTGGGTCAGCCCCACCGAGGTGGATTCGTGGCACATATTGGAGCTGTCGGGCAGGTTCTGGCTGCCATACATGCGCGCCATCAGGCTGAACATGTAGGACGTCTCCAGCGAGGCCCGGCCGGAGGCGTAGAACACCGCCGAGGTGGGCTCCAGGCGCTTTAGTTCGGCGCCGATCGCGTCAAAGGCGTCTTGCCACGCACACGGGACATAGCGGTCGCTGGCCGCGTCATAGCGCATCGGCGCGGTGAGCCGACCGGCCTGCTCGAGCTCATAATCGGTCCAGTCCCGCAGTTCGGTGACCGTGTGCTGGGCGAAGAAGTCCAGGGTCGCCCGGCGCGGCGTCAGGTCCCAGATGGTGGCCTTGGCCCCGTTCTCGCAGAACTCCGCCGGATGCGGCTTGGCGGGCTTGGCCCAGGCGCAGCTGACGCACATGAAGCCGTCGGGCTTGTTCTGCCGCAGGAGCTGGCCGACCGGCAGGTCGCCCTCGCGGCCCACCACCTTGCCCATGCCGATCATCGAGCCCCACCCCCCGGCCGGACCTTCATAGGGACCAATCTTCACCTGGCCGAAGGTGCGGGGTTTGGAACGGGTCATGGGGTCTCCGCGTACAGCAAGGGTCACAGCGAGGTCAGGAGGCTAACGGCTTAGCCACCCTTCCGGTTCTCCTGCTTCGCGTCGCCGGCCTGGGGGAGAGTTCACAATGTTGCGCCGCCAAGACCCGCCTGGCCCCGCCATGGCCGACGCAGTACGCGCCCAGCCCCTGCGATTTCGCGGACCGGCCGCCGCCATCACCCCGCGCGACGTGCCCGAAGAAACCGCCGTGGCCCTGGTTCACGACGCCTCGACCACCGCCGTGATGATGGCCACGCCCTCGGACCTCACGGAGTTTGGCCTCGGCTTCAGCCTCACCGAAGGCGCGATCGGAAGAGCCCACGTCTGACCTCCCGGCACGTCGGAATCTCGTATGCCCCCTCCCGCGCGAAAAACAAAACACCCCTAGCCTAATCAACTGAC
>CALEOQ010000023.1 GCA_937910255.1 uncultured Caulobacteraceae bacterium
GGGTGCTGTGGAGCCTCATAAGCCGCACCTGCGTGGTCATGGAGCGCGTAGCCACGGTCGACCGTATAAGTTTTTTTTTAATGATCCGGCGACCACGGGGATCTACACTCTTTCCCTACCCGACGCTCTTCCGATCTGGTCGAGTCTCCGCTGTCGGGCGCCCAGGCCAGGGCTACGGCCATCCCCGGCAGCGTCAGCACCGCCTGCGCCATCGGCGCTGCGGCGCGCAGCGCCCGCGCGGAGGGGCGCAACCCCTTTGCGGCGCTGGAGCAGGCCGTGGAGGCCACGGGCCTCTATCCCTATTGCCGCACCCTGTTCGACGGCAAGATCGTCGATCTTGAGCGCGAGACCCGGGGCGGGTTCTCGGTCGGCCGCGTGATCATCGAAGGGCTGCGCACATCCAGCCGGATGATGATCGAATTCCAAAACGAGAACCTGGCCGCCTGGGGCGATGGGGTCCTGCGGGCCATCGTGCCCGACCTGATCACCTTCATGGACAGCGAGACCGCCGACGCCATCACCACCGAGCGGCTGAAGTATGGGCAGCGGGTCCGTGTTGTCGCCGCCGCAGCCCCGGCCCAGTTGCGGGACGCCACAGCCCTGTCCTTCGTGGGCCCGGCGGCGTTCGGCTACGACACCGCCTTCGTCCCCGTCGAGCGCCTGAATGCGGAGATCGCAGCGTGAGCACATCAGCGCCGACGGACAACTACGCCAGCGGCCCCTTGCCCGAGAGTCTGACCATTCCGGGTTGGCGGGTGGCCTTGATCCTGGCGAGCTTCACCTTCTCCCTGCCAGGCTTTCTGAATGGGGCGCAGATTGGCCTGGCGATCGGCTTCTGGCCGGCTCTGCTGGTGTCTGTGCTGGCGGGCCTGATCCTCTGCGGCGGCGCAGCCCTCACCGCGGTGGTCAGCGTGCGCACGCGGCTCACCACCTACATGCTGGTCCAGCGATCCTTCGGCGTAGGGGGCGCAGCCCTGGTGAACCTGGTGGTGGCGGTGATCCACTACTGCTGGTTCGGGGTGAATGTCTCCTTTCTGGGCGACGCCCTGGTGGCGGCCCAGACCGGCGGCTATGGCCCGCCCGGGGATTTCCCCCTGTTCGTGATCCTCGGCAGCATCGTCATCACGCTCTCGACCATCTACGGGTTCAAGACCCTGGATCGTCTGGCCATGGTGGCCGTGCCCCTGGTCGGGGTGATCCTGCTGGTGGTCTGTGTCCTGGCCGTGCGCGCCGGGCCTTTCGAGCTGACGGCCATCGCCGACCCCCCGGCGCCGATGAGCTTCGGCGTCGCCCTGTCCTCGCTGGTGGGGGGCAATATGCTGGCCATCGCCGCCATGCCTGACCTGTCGCGCTTCATCCGCAGCGAGCGGGGCGCGGTGTCGGCCATGGTGCTGTCCTACCCGTTGGCCACCCCGATCTTCATGGTCATCTCGGTGCTGATCGCCCTGGCGACGGGCCGCACCGACATCATGCAGCTGGTGGTGAGCTATGGCCTCGGCGCGCCGGCCCTGGCCATGCTGCTGCTCTCGGTCTGGACCATCAATGCGCTCAACCTCTATTCCGCCGGCCTGTCCATGGCCGCCACCTTCCCAAAGGTCCCGTCCTGGATGTTCACCATCGGCGGCGGGGCGCTGGGGTGCGTTTTCGCGCTCATGGGCATTCTCGACGCCTTCATCCCCTTCCTGGTGACGCTTGGCCTGATCATTCCGCCGATCGCGGCGATCTATGTCATCGACGGCTTCATGGTCTTCAGATCCGGCGAGACGACCTGGGGCGGCAGGTTCCGCTGGGAGGCGATCGGCGTCTGGCTGGGATCCCTGGCGGTCACCATGCCGGCAACCGCCCTGGGCTGGACGGTGACCACGGTCCCGACCCTGGACGCCACCATCCTCGCCGCCGTCGCCTATCTGGCGTTGCTCCGGATCCGCAAACGGATCTGATCTTTCAGCGGCCGGCGGCCGCCTGCAGGAGACTCCCGATGAAGCGTCTGGCCCTCATGCTCTGCAGCGCCGCCCTGATGGCCCAGCCCGCGCTCGCCCAGGCCCAGGAGCTGAGCGCCGGCTATGTTGTGCCGGAGACCGAGGGGTGGGAGATCGAGAGCGGCCAGGGCGAGATCTACCGGATCTATGTGTCGCGCCCGCCAGGCGAGGCTCCGGCCGGCGGCTATCCCGTCCTCTACGTCCTGGACGGGGACGCGGTGTTTGCGGGTTTCGCCGAGGCGCGGCGGATCCAGAGCCCCTATGCCACCGACGCCGACAAGATGATCATTGTCGGCGTCGGCTATCCGGGCGGGAGCCTCTATGACAGCCGTCGGGTCGGGGACTTCACCCCGCCCATCCAAAACCCCGCGCTCGCCGCCTATCACCGCGACGATCCCCAGGGGCGGCGGGCGGCCTTCGCCGACTTCCTGCTGGACGAACTGCGCCCCGAGGTCGCCCGGCGATACAGCGTTCATCCAGACCGCCAGTCCCTCTATGGCCATTCCCTGGGCGGCCTCTTCGCCCTGCATGTGCTCTACACGCGGCCTGACGCCTTCCACACCATTACGGCCGCCAGCGCGAGCCTGTGGTGGGACGACCAGATGATCCTGGCAGAGGAGGCCGCCTTCCGCGCCGCGCTCCGGTCGGCCACGCCACCAGACCGGGTGGCGAGATTGCTGCTGCTGGTGGGAGAGGACGAAGAGGCCCCGGTGACCGTCCTCGACAACACCGCCTTGGCGACGCGCCTGCAGGCCTTCTCGGCCGATGGCCTGCGCAGCCGCTTCATGGTGCTGGAGGAGGAGGGGCATCTGAGCGTCCCCCATCGCGCCGTGACGACGACGCTGCGCTGGGCGAACCAGTGGCCCTGATGGGCGCGCCGTTCTAGCTGTGCTGCAACCTAAGCTTACGGCGGGGATCAGGTCGCCCCGTCCCCGCCGTGCTCTTCGCAGCGCCCGACCGCCAGGGGATCAGGGACGGACGGGAGCCTTCAGCGCATCGAGATCGCCATGCACGGCTCGACCGCGGAAGAGGGTCACCAGGACATCGGCGTGGTCGATCTCCATGGGCGGCAGTTCGAAGATGTTCCGGTCGAGAAAGACCAGGTCGGCGTTCTTGCCGACCGTGATGGAGCCGGTGGCGTCGCTGACACCGTTGGCCACCGCCACGTTCAGCGTGTGGGCGGCGATCGCCTGTTCCAGGGTGATGGCCTCATCGGCCAGCAAGGGCGGCGTGACCCGGTCCTCGTAATTGACCCGCGTGACCGCCACCTGAAGCCCGGACAGCGGATCGGCCGTGGCCACCGGCCAGTCGGCGCCGAAGGCGACCACGCCGCCGCCGCGCAGGATGGAGCCGGTGGGGTAGATGTAGGTCGAGCGTTCGGGTCCGATCGCGGCCTTGGTCAGGTCCATATAGGGATAGTTGGACGACCAGGTCGGCTGGAACTGGGCGATGACGCCGAGCTCGCCGAAGCGCGGCTGATCCTGCGGATGGATCACATTCATATAGATCGGAAGAGCGTCGTGTAGGGAAAGAGTGTAGATCTCGGTGGTCGCCGTATCATTAAAAAAAAAAAGCCACCACCCCCCCCCCCCCCCCCTCCCACCCCCCCCCCCCCCACCACCACCCCGATATCAAGTTCCCACTCTACCCTCCACCTCGTCCCTATCCTCGTCTC
>CALEOQ010000024.1 GCA_937910255.1 uncultured Caulobacteraceae bacterium
GTGGTGTGGGGGGGAGGTGGGGGGAGGGCGGTCAAGTCTGCCGGCGGACGGTGGTCCCGGTAGGAGGGCGTGGAGGCCTTGGCGGGGGGGGCGGCCGCCGCTGCGGGAGCAGCGGAAGGGGCCTGAGCCGCGGCCCGGCGACGCGCGCCCGGCGCCGTGGCAGGCGACACGCCGAAGAAGCCGGGATTCTGGCTCAGGAAGTCCAGCCATCCGCCCGGCGTCTCCACCACCTGGCCGCGGCCGTTCAGGCCGATGGTCGAGGTGGCCAGGCGATCGACGAAATCGCGGTCGTGGCTCACCAGGATCAGGGTGCCCTCATAGTCCGAGAGCATCTCCTCCAGCAGGTCCAGGGTCTCCATGTCCAGGTCGTTGGTGGGCTCATCCAGCACCATCAGATTGGCCGGCTGGGCCAGCGCCCGGGCCAGCAGCAGGCGGTTGCGCTCGCCGCCCGACAGGCTGCGGACCGGCTGGCGGATCTGGGCGTCGGTGAACAGGAACTCCTTGGCGTAGGCGGCCACATGCTTGGGCGCGCCGCGGACCATGATCTGGTCGCCGCCCAGCGGGGCCAGGGCGTCCTTCAGCAGCATGTCGTCCTTCAGGTCGGCGCGCGCCTGGTCGATATAGGCCACCTCCAGATTGGTCCCCAGGATCACCTGGCCGGAATCGGCCGGAAGCTCGCCCAGCAGCAGCTTGACCAGCGTCGTCTTGCCCGCCCCGTTGGGGCCGACCACGGCGATCCGGTCGCCGCGCAGGATGCGCGTGGAGAAGTCCTCCAGGATCACCCGGTCGCCGAACTTTTTGGAGAGGCCCTTCACCTCGACCACCCGCTGGCCCGACGTCCCGGCGGTGGCAACGCCCATGGACATGGCGCCGCGGGTGTCGCGCAGCCGATCGGCCTTGGCCTCGCGCATCTCCATCAGGCGGCGACGGCGGCCTTCGTTCCGGGCGCGGCGACCGGTGACGCCCCGGGCCAGCCAGTGGGTCTCGCGCTCCAGGGCCTTGTCCTGACGCCTGGCCTCGTCGGCCTCGGCGGCGGTGAGCTGTTCGACCCAGGCGTCGAAGGCGGCGAAGCCGCGATCCAGTTTGCGGACCTTGCGGTTTTCCAGCCAGAAACAGCGCTGGGTCACCCGCTCCAGAAAGGCGCGGTCGTGGCTGACAATCAGAACGCTGGCCCGGCTGGCGGCGATGGCGCCCTCCAGGGTCTCGATAGCCAGGATGTCCAGGTGGTTGGTCGGCTCGTCCAGCAGCAGGACGTCGGGATCCTCGGCCAGGGCCCGGGCCAGGGCGACCCGGCGGGTCTCGCCCCCGGACAGGCCGGTGGCGGCCTTGTTCGGATCGAGGCCAAAGCTTTCGAGCGCCGCGGCGGCTTCATGGGGCGCCGCCCCCCCGGCCGTGGCGTGATCGAGCAGGGTGTCGCCGACGATCAGCGGCTCCTGCAGGACATAGGCGACGGTCGTGCCAGGGGTCACCGCCCGCTCGCCGTCGTCGGCCTCGGTCAGGCCGGCCAGGATGCGCATCAGGGTCGACTTGCCCGCCCCGTTGCGCCCGACCAGGGCCGCGCGGCTGCGGGGTTCCAGGGCCAGATCGACGCCGTCGAACAGCATGCGGGGCCCGTCGGCGAGACGGACATTCTTGAGCGCAAGGACGGGGGGCTTCATAGGGCTAGGCACATAGCGCGCTTTGGCGCCCCCGCAAGGGCGCAGGCGACAAACCTGGGTCAGGCTTCGTCGAAAGGCGGCGGCAGCGGGCCGGACCGGAACAGAATCACCGGGTTCTCGTCATAGTCGCCCATCTCGGTGTCGGCGGAGACGGAGAAGGCCACCACCGCCACCCGCAGCGGCGCCAGCCGCTCGGCCTTGCGGCGGGCCTCCTCGGCGCTGGCGCAGCCGACCTGCTGCTCGGCCTTGAGGGCCTTCCCTCGTCCAGCGACATAGGACTGGAGGATGTGCACGGTTTCTTTGGCCATCCCTATCCCGGCCGCTGATTGGGCCGCCAGGTCAAGGGCGCGCCGCGGCCCGCCCCGGCGGGCGCCGGAAAACCATTTTGGGTCGGGGCGGGAAAATCTATAGGTTGCGCTTGGCCGCTAGTGCGCGGCGCTGGTTGCGGCTGGAGCCCCTGATGTCGCTCGATCATCTGGAGATCGATCTCGAACGGGACATGTTCCTGCGGACCTTGCTGCGGGAGCTTTCGGGCGCCCTGCAGGACGTTGTCGGCCTTGAGGAAGCCTCGGGCTATATCAGCGTGGTGGGGGCCGCGGTGGGCAAGGCCCTGGACGAGAAGTACCGCGCCGCCCTGGCTGTCGACCAGCTGTCGGCCGAGCAGGTGGCTCAGGTGCTCGTGGACCTGAAGCAGCGGATCAAGGGCGACTTCTACATCGTCGAGCAGCGCGAGGATCGCATTGTCTTCGCCAGCAATTCCTGTCCGTTCGGCGCCTTCGTGGCCGGCCGTCCGGCGTTGTGCATGATGACCTCCAACGTGTTCGGTCATGTGACGGGCGAAAACCTGGGCTATGCCCGCGTCCAGATCGACAAGGCGATCGCCCGGGGCGATCCGGGCTGTCATGTGACGGTCTATCTGACCCCGCGAGAAGGGGATGGTGAGGCGCGCGAGTACTTCCGCCGGGTGCGGCCGGACCTGGCCGACCGCTGAGCATGGATTCCATCGGCAAGTTCATCCGCGAACCCGTCGTCATCTTCGCCGGGGATGGGCGGATCATTGAGATGAACCGGCCGGCCCGCGCGCGCTTCGGCGAGGCGGCCGATAACTGGCGCCACCTGTTCGCCGACCTTGACCGACTGCAGAACCTGCTCGAACGCGCCTCGGGATCCGCCGACCCGGTGCTGGGCGCCCTCCGCATGGCGGGTCTTCCCGCAGTGGAAGCCGATGCGAAGGTCGAGGCGCTGGCCCTGCGGCGAGAGGGTGGGATCGACTACGCCATCAAGCTCCGCGACGCCGCGGGAGACCAGTTCAGCGCCCTGACGGCGCAGGTGCGGGAGCTGAACGGCGAAATCTCCGTACGTCGGCGGGTGCAGGCCGAACTCGAAGAGTCCCTGGCGCACAACCGGGTGCTCTATCGAGAGCTTCAGCACCGGACGAAAAATCACCTCCAGATGATCCTGGCCCTGGTCTCTTCCGCGGGACGGGAGAGCGACGATCCCAGCCGCAAGCAGTTCGTGAAGATGCTGCAGTCCAAGCTGGCGGCCCTCTTCGATGCGCAGCGACTGATGTATGCCGAGGACGGCCGCAACGGTTTGCGGGTCGATCAGATGCTCAGCGCCCTGGCCGAGACGGTCCAGACCCTGGCCGGCGTTCGGATCACCATCGAGGTCCGGGCCGAACCGATTATAGCGCCCAACGATCTGGCCTTCCCCCTGGCCTTGATCGCCAACGAATTACTCACCAATGCGGTGAAATATGCCGATGGCCCGGCCGCAGCCGTATCGCTGGATTTTGTCCGGATCGGCGACGAGGCCGTGCTGACCGTGCGGGACAACGGGCCGGGGTTTGCGCCCTCTGCCTCCGGCCCGTCGTCCTCGGGGCTGGGCCTGGTGAGGGGCCTGTGTCGCCAGATCGGCGGTCAATTCACCATTCGATCGGACGGCGGCGCCGTGGCCGTCGTTTCGTTCCCGCTCGCGGAGGCGACCCATGGCTTATCCTGATCAGTATCGTCTCCACCCCCGGGGAGCGCGGGAAGGCCCCTTTGGACTCTCTGAGAACGATGGAGAGGCCGAGGCCGACTTCCCCCTGGGTCGTCGCGTCCTGATCACCGAAGACAACTGGCTGGTGGCCGGGGAATGGCAGGCCGCCCTGGAGGACGCCGGCTATGAGGTTGTGGGCCTGGCGAGTTCGGCCGAGGAGGCGCTCGAGATCTGCAGCCGCGAAACGCCGGACCTCATTCTGATGGATATCCGCCTGCTCGGAGACCGCGACGGGGTCGAGGCGGCCAAGGACGCTCGTCGGCTCTATGATATCCCGTCGGTGTTCGTCAGCGCCCATGACGACGCCGAGGTCCGCCAGCGGGCCGCCGATGCGCGGCCCCTGGGCTGGATCACCAAGCCCGTCATAGCCTCGCGCATCCCCGACCTTCTGGTGCAGTTCGCCCGCCTCCTCAACTGAGCAGGCGTGGGCCTTGCCCGACCGCTGGCTCGGGAGGGCCAATGCGAGGAGGGCCAGGAAGATCGGAAGCGCACACGTCTGAACCCCAGTC